>JALWNR010000237.1:0-3455 GCA_027083715.1 Bacteroidales bacterium | reverse complement strand
ATTGTTCGAAAAATACAAATGGAGCAGGCGGTACACCTAATAATACTAATTTCTCCGGATTTTTATCTTTAGATAATTCTGCCAGAGCATAAACTGTTGAAGCTGCACCCAATGAATGCCCAATCATAGCATAAAAACTACCGTATTTTTCAATAATTGATTTAATCACTTCCATTACCATAGGCATGTGTGTATGCTTACCGGTTGAAAAACCATGTGCCGGCAAATCAAAAACCATTACGGTAAAACCCTTTTGGTGTAATGCGGTAATTATCTCTTTAAAATCGGCTGCCATACCCGCCCAGCCATGGGTAATCAATATTTTTTTTTCGTTTCCTTGCCATATGTACATCCGGATTTGTTCATTTTCGGCATAAATTGTTCCTTTTGACGATGCAGTATTTAAAAATTCAATATGTCGAGCGTGGATTTTTCGCTTTTGAGGTGTTGCAAAGAGCCGGGCAAATAAATAAACTGAAAAGCCGGAGAAAATATTCCCAAAATACTTAAAATATAAGCGTAAAAGCCTGACAAAAGGCTTCTTTTCAATATCACCATAATAATTATTAGTGTGTTTATTCTCCATACCAAGTAATTTTTGAATTAGTAAAAAGCTGTTTTCAGAAAAATACTAATTCTCTTTTTCAAAATTTTCTTGTGTTTTCTTAACCAGCAAATCAAATTCGGGTAAGTTTATAATCTTGGTAAAATATCCAGCTTGATACAACCTGTCTTTATCGGCAAAACCTAATTCTATAGCCTTTTTCAATTCATTAAGCGCCTTTTTTTCCTGACTGGTTTTATCATACAAACTTGCATAGAAAAAATACACATCAGGGTTGTTCTTATCCGCTGCTTTATAAATTGTCAAATACTGTTCAACTAACTTTAAATCACCTTGTTGCATGTAACTGTCGATAAATATATACGACAGCATACTTATATAATTTAATAATCTTTGAGCAGAATGTTTTTTATTAAAATCATTCGTTTTAATTTTCCCTTTTTGTACATTTATTTCTTGGCTTATTTTGTTAAACTCTTGTGATTTAAAATATTTTATATAGAGTTGTTGCTGTGTACCTTCCTGTTCAGCTATTTTTTCAAACTCGGCTTTTTGTTTTTTTATATTCGGATTTTTTAAAAGTACTTGATAACTTTTTTCGTACTCACTTAAATCAATTAAACCTTTTAAACTTGATAAAAATACATCGTATTCATATTTTGCTTTGTAAACAGCACCTGAACGAACTAAGGAATTGATGTATTTTGAGGTATGATCAATATAATTTCTGATAATATGATCATCGCTTTGTGCAATACCTTTTTTCATAGCAATAATTTGTAGCCATTCAACGGCTGAATTAATAGTCGAATCATCCGGCCATTCATGCCCCCTATCGGTAATGAATAAATTATGACTAAATCCCAATATAGCCATCTGCCTATCTAATTCCTTCATTTCAAGATAATTAAAATCATCAATTCCAACAATTCCTACAAAATCAAAAAAATTAGCAGTTTGCTGCCCTGCTTGCGGTAAACCCGCAGCAATAGAAATTACGCCGGTAATTCCTCCTTGCTGTATTGCAATTGAAGCAGCAACTTTAGCACCTCCTGAAAATCCTGCTGTATATACTTGCTTTGCGTTTATTTTAAAACGAGAAAACACATCACCTAAAAGGGTATTTACCGTATGATTGATTGTTTTTAAACCATTTTTTGCATTGTTAGATGCAATTATCAAAAAACCAAAGGTATCGGCAGCTTTTTGGAATTTTTGGGCAGCTAATTTTCCACGAGCATGAGCATCAAAAACAATAATCACCGGTATTTTTTTATTTGGAAGATAGTTATTTGGAAAATAAGCGGTATAAGTTTCATTTACATCTTTACTGCAGGTAATTTTTTGAAAAGTACCGGCTTTATAAAGAACAAAATTTGCTTGAGTTTGGGTGTTTCCTTCATTGTCTGTCTGTTTTGAATTGCTGCAATTAAAAAGCAGGAATAATCCTAAAAACAGACTAATAAATACCGATAATTTTGTGTACATTTTTATTGTTTTTGTATTTTTAAACGTATTTTTTTTTCCCAATTCCAAGCAGAGAGCATCATTTCATCTAAACTTTTTTCGGCTTTCCACCCAAGTTCGTTATTTGCATATGTAGTATCGGCATATACCTTTTCAACATCACCGGCACGCCTTTCTACAATTTTATAATTCAATTTTTGTCCACTTACTTTTTCAAAAGATTTTATTACTTCTAAAACAGAAAACCCGTTTCCTGTTCCAATATTAAAAATTTCGTAATTACTTTTGTTTTTATTTTGCAGTAACCTTTCGGTAGCTACTACATGGGCTTTTGCTAAATCAACCACATGAATATAATCACGAATAGCAGTTCCGTCAGGCGTATTGTAATCATCGCCGAAAACACTAAGTTGCTTACGAATACCTATTGCCGTTTGTGTTATAAACGGTACCAAATTAGCCGGTACACCTAAAGGAAGCTCACCAATAGCAGCTGATTCATGAGCACCTACCGGATTAAAATAGCGCAAAGCAATCGATTTAAGTTGTGGCTGTACTTTCATGTAGTCACGGATAATTTCTTCGGCTATTTGTTTGGTATTTCCATACGGCGATATTGCCGGTTTTATGGGAGTACTCTCTTTTACGGGTAATTTATCAGGTTCACCATAAACAGTACAAGATGACGAAAATACAAAAGCAGGAATATTATATTTTTCCATTGCCTCTAATAAATTCATCAGTGAAATAAGGTTGTTTTGATAATATTTCAATGGCTTTTCAACAGATTCTCCCACCGCTTTATATGCGGCAAAGTGAATTATTGCATCAATATTCTGATGTTTTTTAAAAAAATCATCCGTTTTAGCTTTATCGATTAAGTCAAATTCTGCAAATTCCGGTTTTATTCCGGTTATTTCTTTTATTCCATCCAATACTTCAATCTGTGAATTGGACAAATTATCAATAATCAATACTTCGTATCCTTCGTTGATAAATTCAACGGCTGTATGTGAGCCGATAAATCCTGTACCACCGGTTATTAAAACTTTATTTTTCATTTTGTCAATATATTAACTATTTGTCAGGGACTCAACTTTCGCAAACTCATTAAAGTGTTGAAAACCATATAAAAAAACAGCCTGTTTGTTTTGATAAAATACTGAAATTCAGTATTTTTATATTAAAAAACAAAACACATGCTGCAAAACAAATATACGACAATAGTTTCAGAAGTAAAAGACTTTTTTACTTCAGGTAAAAAAGTCAGAAATATTATTTTAGTTATTTTGAGTTCTTTGACATTACCAGAAAAACAAACTGTTTGATTATTGATGATACAGATTTGCCAAAAGGTTTGCTGCTTATGAAACAATAGGACAGTTATTTGAAGAAGTAAGTAAAAATAGCACGATGCTAACTG
>JALWNR010000236.1 GCA_027083715.1 Bacteroidales bacterium | reverse complement strand
CTTATAAAATAGGGCACTCAAACTTTTTAACTTTTATTTTTTTAGATATTTTTCTACCCATTTCTATTATTCTACCATCAATATAAACTTCAATATACTCTAAAAAATATTTATTTACAATTTGTTTTAACTTTCTAAAATCTATAGGTTTAGTAATAATTGAGTCAAAATACGATAAATCATAATTTTTAAGATTATAAGCCTGAGATGTTTGTGCTATGATGGGGATAGAGTGGTTAATTTTTTTAATTCTTCTGGCAGCTTCAACACCGTTCATTTCCGGCATTAAAATATCCATTAAAACAATCATTATTTTATTTTTACGATTTTCAACTATAGAAACTGCTTCTTTACCATTGTGAGCACTTAAAATATGGAAATTTTCCATTTTCAGGTATTCCTGAAAAAGCAGAGAACTTATGTAATCGTCTTCAACAATTAGTACAGTTTTTAAGGATGCAAAAGTATTTTCTTTAAAAATTTTTTGCATGTTTATAAAATTAGGTAATTAGGTTGCCCAAAATTAATATTTTTTTTGTAAAAATACATTTTTTTTATAATTGGTATTATTTATTGTACAATCGGTTTGTTTTCTTATGTATTTGGTTTGTATGGTTTAAGCTTTTGCTGTATTTATAAAATATTTTAATTTCCCTGTTAAATTTTATTACTTTTGTTTAGTTAAACTCAAAACACTCAATAATTATTATGATTCTTAAACGATTTTTCTTTACAATTGGGCTTTTTAGCCTTTTTTTATTGTTATCGGCACAAGCTCCGCAACGAATTGTTTCTCTGGTACCGTCTATTACTAAACAACTTTATGATTTAGACATTCAAAACCGTATTGTTGGTTGCACATCCTATTGTAAAGCAAAGGATTTACAGGGTGTTGAAGTTGTAGCATCAGCAATTCAGGTAAATATTGAAAAAACCTTAATGCTTAAACCCGATTTAGTGATTATTTCATCATTAACCAATTCTAAAACAGTTGAGACTTTTAAAAAAATGGGTTTGCGTACAATTTATTTTAATACACCAAAATCATTTGATGATTTATGCAATCAATTTATTCGTTTGGCTGATGTTTGTGATAAGAGAGAGAATGCTGAGCTAATAGTTCGCGAACAAAAACAACGTTTAAATAATATAATTTCAGATATTCCTAAATCTGTAAAACCGCTTATTTTTATACAAATTGGTTCTAATCCGCTTTGGACAGTTATTGATGATAGCTTTATGGGCGATTATATCCGTTTGCTTGGAGGTGTTAATTTAGCTGCCGGCTTAAAATCTGGTTCAATAAATCGCGAAAGGGTATTGTTGAAAAATCCGGATGTTATTTTTATAACTTCGATGGGTGTAGTTACCGAACAAGAAAAATTAGTATGGCTTAATTATAAATCGCTTAAAGCAATAAAAAATAATAAGATATTTGTTTTAGATGCCAATAAAAGTAATGCTCCTACAGTAACTGAATTTGTTGATGTTTTAAAACAAATGAAAGAGGATATGTATGATTAAGGTAATTTTGCGGATTAAACGAAGAGTTGGTTATATCAAAAATCTAATTTCAAAAGTAAAAAATGTCTCGACCTGTAAAATACTTGTTTATAATTGTTTTATTATTACTTTTTCTGCTATTTGCTTTTATTGTATCTTTTATTTTTGGTGAAGTTTCATTTTCATTAATCGATATTATCCAAATTTTTAAAACAGGTGAAGGAGATTTAAAATATGCTATTTTAATGAAAATACGTTTACCGCGTATTATTCTGGGTATTGCTGTGGGTGGCTCTTTAAGCCTTTCCGGTGCAATACTTCAGGGCATTTACCGAAATCCTTTGGTTGAACCTTATACTTTGGGAATCTCCGGAGGAGCTGCCTTAGGAGTGAGTTTAGTAATTGTGTTGGGTTTACAGTCTTTTATCTCTGCATTAGCTCTTCCTTTAGCTGGATTTGCCGGATCGATGGCCGTTGTTTTTCTTGTGTATGTTTTCAGTGTGCAAAGGGGAGGTATTCATACAAACAGTATGCTACTTACGGGAGTAATGATAAGTTTCATTGCCTCTTCATTAATGATGTTATTAATGGCTGTTGCATCAAACGAAAGTTTACGAAGTATCATTTTTTGGACAATGGGCTCACTCAATGAGCCAAACATTTTACTAATAAAAATTGCCTTTGGGGCTTCTTTAAGCGGTTTGTTTTTTTCCTATTTTTTTGCTCGCGATTTAAATGCATTACGTCTTGGCGAAGAAAGAGCGATACATCTCGGCGTAAACAGCGCTCTAGCAATACGCTTTTTGTTTGTAATAGCTTCGCTATTGACCGGTATTTCGGTTGCAGTTGCCGGAATAATTGGTTTTGTGGGTCTTATTATACCGCACATAATGCGTTTGTTTGCAGGAAACGATTATCGTATTCTTTTATTAAGTTCATTTTTGGGTGGTGCCGGATTTTTAGTACTCAGCGATACATTAGCGCGTACCATCATATCTCCCAATGAATTACCGGTTGGGGTAATTACCGGCATTATTGGTGGTGTGGCATTTATGATTATTTTAAGAAAAAAATATACATTTTAACAATGCAGGATATACTTAACATACAAGAATTAACCTGCGGATACGGAAATGGATTTCATATTCGAAATATTAATCTAAATATTCCCAAAGGTAGTTTTGCGGGTATTATTGGACCCAACGGTTCCGGAAAAACCACACTTTTTAAGGCAATTTCCGGCAATTTAACTGTCAAACAAGGAACACTCTTATTAACGGATAAAAACATTGCAGATTTCAGCTATAAAGAGCGAGCTAAGAATATTGCGGTGGTTAGTCAAACACTCTATGTTGATTCTATACGTGTAGAAGATTTTGTTCTTATGGGCAGAATGCCTTATCATAGCCGTTTTTCTTTTTTTGAGCATAAAAATGATTACGAAATTGCTCACCATTACATGAAACTGACCGGAACCTATCATTTAAAAAATAAATTAATGACCCAATTAAGCGGTGGCGAACAACAACTGGTTGATATTGCACGTGCACTTTCACAAGAACCCGGTTTATTACTTTTAGATGAGCCTACTTCGCATTTGGATATTGGGCATCAAGTGCAAATTCTTAATTTATTGCAAAAATTAAATACCGATTTAAAGCTTAGTATATTGATGATTATTCATGATTTGAATCTTGCAGGAGAATATTGCGATTTTTTGGTAATGATGAGCAAAGGAAAAATTCATACCATTGGTAGCCCCAAGGAAGTTCTTCATTACCAACATATTGAGGCGGTGTATAATACAATAGTTGTTACCGAAACTAATCCTATTTCAGGTAAGCCTGTTGTTTTACTGGTATCAGGAAAAGTTCTCAATCAAAATCATCATATTAATCGTTAAAAAACACTAATTAGTGTTTAAAATAAAATATTCACTCACAACTACACAAATCAGGAAAACCTGTTTTCAAATTTTTATATGAATTCATGATTTTTTTTCGTAAAGTTTGCATATTGGCGTTTTGCTCTTGAATGTTTTCAATATTTAAATTTTCAGCATTTATTTTTACTAAATTGCTTAAAGCTTCTAAAAATCCTTTAAATCTGCTATATTCTGCTTCAAAAAGTGAAAAAAATTCAGGTTTACTTTCTTTAGTGAGGCTAATTAAATTACTTTCAATGCAATTTTTCTTTTTAATATAGTCAAAAAGTAAACTCATTGATTTTTGTTTTTCTTGTTCGTTAAGCTCATTGGCGATATTTTTTTGCAATCTTTCATAGCGGGTTGTGTAATTGTTTATGGCAGTAGTCAGTTTTTGGCGGCATAAACTACAATTGGTATAACTTGCCAATTTACTGTAAACATCACGATTTTTAAAATTTTCTGCATCTAAAGGCATTATATATAGCTTATTAACTAAGTATGAAAATTCATTATCATACACTATTTTTTCTGTTTCTTGAATATTTTTTTGTACCAAACGGGCTTCTAATGATTCTTTTTCACTATCAGGAAAATTTATTGAGTGCAGTAGTTTTAAGTCGTGCTCCATCATGGCAGAATCACGTTTAATATTATCTTGTCTGGCATTTCTGTAAATAATATTCATTACATCTTTAATATTTTTTAAATCTTGGTCGCCGGCAAGATATATTTTTGCTGTATTCAGTATGTTTTCATATTTTTCTTTAAATTCGTCATTAAAACCCGAATTGTTGTAATATTGTCTTTCTTTTGAATTTTTATAATCCAACATTTTGCGATAATCTTGCATAATCACAAAAATATTTTTTCTGAAATCATCGGTTATTTTATTCTGTTTGTTTAATGAATAATTATTAATATCTAATTTCAGACGTACAAAAAGCTCTAAATATTTTATCAATTCATTTTCAAAAGTATAAGTTTGCTCGTTGATTAATTCATTTTTATAGGCATTGCTAATTTTTCTCTTTCTTTCGGCGATGTATTCATAATCAATCTGATCACCAATAACCGGTTCGCTTTCATAGCGCGATTTGTAGTTTACTACAATCATCATCGGATATCTTCGGAAAGTAATCAATTGTCTTAATTTTTTTTGATTAATTACCGGATTTTCCGAATTTATATAATTACTTAAATTTCCGGTTGTTACCGTAACCTTTTTTAATGATGAAGGTATAAATATGAAAATGTTAATCGAATGCAAACGCCTGTTAAAATCCTGATCTTCGTACAGCCGGATGGTTGAACTAAATTTATATTGCTTTCCTGTGGTTTTACTTTCCAAAAATTTGCCTAATTCGCCAATCAGCTCAAAAACTGCAGTATTGGGTTGCGAAAAGCGTGAAATATTTTGCAGTTGTTTGGCTACTAACATTAAAAACTGATTTTTATTATTGTTGGTAATTATATCACCGCTTATTTCAGCATTAATATAATCTTTTGATGCATTTAAAGGCAGATTATCAATTAATCGGATAACACCTGCATTGTCAGCAATTTGAGTAGTATATTTTTCGTCTTTTTGAATTTGAAAACTGTAAATGGGATAAACCATATCGCCACCAAAAAACTTAATATCTTTAATTGTTGCCTGAATAAAAAGTGATTGAATATAATCATTTCCACTGCGCTTTTTTTTCTTGCCGGAACCGGTCATGGCAATTTGATTAATCAGATACGCAAATTTATCACTGTTTAGTAAATATAAATCGGTTGATAAATACTGCCACTCTGAGCTAAACTCAAAATTGACTTTTTGTTTGTAGGCTGCAAACGTTTTAATGTTTTCTTGGGCAAAAACAGAATTATACAATAAAAATAAAAATATTGGAACAACTATTCGTAGTTTCATTTTTTTACAATTTTTAATTCAACCAACGAAAATAGAATAAAAATAAAG
>JALWNR010000235.1 GCA_027083715.1 Bacteroidales bacterium | reverse complement strand
TATCCTTTGTTATAATATTAGATATTTTTTATATTTTTGTGCTCATAAATTTAAAATATAAAAAATAAGCTGTAAACTTGATATAAATGATAATCAAAAAGTTAACGAAACTTTCAGATACATCCCTTAAAGGGATTAAGTATGCTATATTGCTTACATTTATTTTATTTTTAGGAACTTCTTCAATAAGTGCTCAGCACAATGAAGAAAATCATGAACATGAACCGACTATAGAGAAAAAATTTGATCCGGGACATTTTATTTTTGATCATATTGGCGATGCATATGAATGGCATATAGTTACCATTGGTCATAATCACATTAGCCTGCCATTACCGGTAATTGTTTACAGTAAAGAAAAAGGTTTAAATGTATTCATGTCTTCAAAATTTCATCATGGACACGAAAGCTACAAAGGATTTAGAATAGAGTCTGATGAAAAATCTCCAAATAAAGGAAAAATAGTAGAAACATTATCTAATGGAAGTGTAGTGCGCCCCATTGATATTTCTATTACTAAAAATGTTTTATCATTATTTTTCAGTGTTTCGTTGCTTATGTGGATTTTTATTAGCGTAGCTAATGCGTATAAAAAAAATCAGGGCAAAGCACCTAAAGGAATGCAATCATTTTTTGAACCTTTGATTATTTTTATTCGTGATGATATAGCTAAAGCATCTATTCAGAAAAATCCTGAAAAATACATGCCTTATCTTTTAACTATTTTCTTTTTTATTTTCTTGAATAATTTATTGGGCTTAGTACCAATTATTCCCGGTGGAGCTAATTTAACAGGTAATATAACCATTACTCTGGCATTAGCATTATTTACTTTTACCATTACCACTATAAACGGAAATAAAGCTTATTGGACACATATGATAAATACACCAGGAGTACCTTGGTGGCTAAAAATACCTGTACCATTAATGCCAATTGTAGAGATAATGGGTATGTTTACCAAGCCGTTTGTTTTAATGGTTCGTTTGTTTGCCAACATTACAGCCGGACACATTATAGCACTGGGTTTTTATAGTTTAATATTTATTTTCGGAGAAAAAAGTATTTATGCTGGATATGGAATTTCAGTAGTATCTATTGCATTTACAATATTTATGACAATGCTTGAATTATTAGTTGCTTTCATTCAGGCATATGTATTTACTCTATTGTCTGCTTTATATTTTGGTATGGCAACAGAGGAAGAACACCATTAAAAATTAAATTTTTTAAATATTTTTATTAACCATTAATATATATAAAACATGTTAAGTTTAGCAATTATTTTACAAGTCGTTGAAGCTGTAGGTCTGGCAAAACTAGGCGCAGGATTCGGCGCAGGAATTGCTGCAATCGGAGCAGGAATTGGAATTGGACGTATCGGGGAAAGCGCAGTTGCAGCTATTGCCCGTCAGCCCGAAGCAGTTGGAGATATTCGTTCAAACATGATTGTATCTGCTGCACTTATTGAGGGTGTTGCTTTCTTTGCAATTGTTGTTTGTTTGTTAATTCTGTTTGTATAAAACAAAAAGAAACTCCTGTCGGAAACGGTTGGTTGAGACGGGAGTTCTTTTTTAAAAGAACAAAATCAAACATTTTTAAAATAATATAATATGGGATTAGTAACACCGGATTACGGACTTCTTTTTTGGATGGTACTTACATTTTTGGTAGTACTTTATATTTTAAAAAAATTTGCATGGGGTCCGATATTATCTTCACTTAAAGAAAGAGAAGACTCTATTGAAGAAGCCCTTGAATCGGCACAAAAAGCCCGCGAAGAAATGGGTAAATTAAAAGCCGACAACGAAAAAATATTGGCAGAAGCACGTAATGAGCGTTCGCAAATGTTAAAAGAAGCAAAAGATTTGCAACAAAAAATGATTGAAGAAGCCAAACAAAAAGCATCCCAAGAAGCCGATAAAATGATTGAAGCGGCACGCAGAAGTATTGAAAATGAAAAAGAGGCGGCAATTAGCGAAATGAAAGAAAACATTGCATCATTATCAGTACTTATTGCCGAAAAAATTCTAAAAAAACAATTGGACGATCCCCAAAAGCAAAAAGAGTTAATGGATCAGTATTTAAAAGATATTAAACTCAATTAAGCAAATAAAAACTAATGAATTACAGCGCTATAGCGGTTAGGTATGCAAAAGCTTTGTTTTCTTTGGCAAAAGAGAAAAATACACTTTCAAAAGTCAAAGATGATATGGCTCAAATTGTATCTGTTTGTGAACAAGATGATGTTTTTAACCGGTTTTTGGAAAATCCGGTATTACCTTTTGCAAAGAAAAATAAAATTTTTGATGCAATATTTAAACAAGCAGATAAATTAACACTTGATTTTATACATTTGGTTACACAAAACCGTAGAGAACCTTTTTTAAAACAAATGGCTTTGGATTTTCTGAATTTATATAAAACTGAAAAAGGAATTAAGACGGTTCATTTTGCAAGTGTTACAAAAATTAATGACACAGTTAGAAAAGAAATTAAAAATATTATAAAAAGCAGTTTTAATGCTGAAACAGAGCTAATTGAAACTACTGATGAAAATTTGGTTGGTGGTTTTCTTATACGTATTGATGATTTACAATATGATGCAAGTGTGGCAAGACAGCTCGAGCATATTAAAAAAGAAATTGTTAAGTAATTAAATTGAAAAATAATAAACAATGGCAGGAATCAGACCGGGAGAAGTATCCGAAGTATTGAAAAAGCAATTGGAAGGTATTACCACAGAAGTAGAACTTGAAGAAGTAGGTACAGTTTTACAAGTAGGTGATGGTATAGCTCGTATTTATGGACTTTCAAAAGTTCAAGCCAACGAAATGATTGAATTTGAAAATGGTGTGGAAGGCATCGTTTTAAACTTGGAAGAAGATAATGTGGGTGCTGTTCTTTTAGGCCATACCGAAGGGATTAAAGAGGGTGGTACCGTTAAACGAACTAAAAAAATTGCTTCAATTGATGTTGGAGAAGGACTTTTAGGACGTGTTATAAATACCATTGGTGAACCTATTGATGGTAAAGGTCCGATAACAGGCGAACGTTATACCATGCCTTTGGAGCGTAAAGCACCGGGGGTAATTTTCCGTCAACCGGTAAATGAACCCTTACAAACAGGTATTAAGGCAATTGATGCCATGATCCCTATTGGTAGAGGTCAGCGTGAGTTGATTATTGGTGACCGCCAAACCGGAAAAACAGCCATTGCTATTGATACCATTATCAACCAAAAAGAATTTTTTGATCGTGGTGAGCCGGTTTATTGTATTTATGTAGCCATAGGGCAGAAAGGCTCAACAGTTGCTCAAATTGCCAAAACACTGGAAGAATTTGGTGCAATGGATTATACTGTAATTGTTGCAGCCAACGCATCAGATGCTGCGGCACTGCAGTATTATGCTCCTTTTGCCGGTGCTGCTATCGGTGAGTTTTTCCGCGATACAGGACGTCCTGCCTTAATCATCTATGATGACCTGTCAAAACAAGCGGTTTCTTATCGTGAGGTTTCTTTGTTATTACGCCGCCCACCGGGCCGTGAAGCCTATCCTGGCGATGTATTTTATTTGCATTCACGTTTATTGGAAAGAGCTGCAAAAATTATCAATTCTGATGATATTGCCCAAAAAATGAACGATATTCCCGCATCAATAAAACATTTGGTAAAAGGTGGCGGCTCTTTAACAGCTCTGCCTATTATCGAAACACAAGCAGGAGACGTTTCTGCATATATCCCAACCAATGTAATTTCTATTACCGACGGACAAATTTTTCTTGAGTCTGATTTGTTTAACTCAGGTATTCGTCCCGCCATCAATGTAGGTATTTCGGTATCTCGTGTAGGTGGTAATGCACAGATTAAAGCAATGAAAAAAGTGGCAGGTACTTTAAAGCTAGACCAGGCACAATACCGTGAATTGGAGGCTTTTTCAAAATTCGGCTCCGATTTGGATGCTGCCACTAAAGCTGTATTGGATAAAGGTGCTCGAAATGTGGAAATATTGAAACAAGGTTTACATTCGCCATATACAGTTGAGCAACAAATTGCGATTATATTCTGCGGAACTAAAGGTTTGTTATCAGAAGTTCCTGTTGAAAAAGTTAAAGAATTTGAATCGCAATATCTTGATTTGTTGAGTGTGAAGCATAAAGATGTTATGGATGATTTGGCAGCCGGTAAATTAACTGATGAAGCTATTAGTACAATGGAAAAAGTTGCCAAAGACTTGGCTGCATCTTTTAAATAAAGAACATCATCACTTTGACAAAGTTTAAAGCTTTGTCAAAGTATTTTAAAAATATAAAGAAAAATGAACAAAGAAGCATTTGAACAAGCAGTAAAAAATTCTAAAACTTTAAAATCCAAACCCTCAAACGATATACTTTTAAAATTATACAGTTTGTATAAACAAGCAACAGAAGGAGATATTAGCGGAGAGCGTCCGGGAGGTTTTGATTTTAAAGGACAAGCAAAATACGATGCTTGGGAAAGTTTAAAAGGAAAAAGTTCAGATGAGGCTGCTCAGGAATATATAGATTTGGTAAACAGTTTGTTAAGTAAACAATAAAAGGTTTAAGATAATTTTAAAAGATGGCTAACCTTAAAGAAATACGTACCCGAATTACTTCGGTAAATTCAACTCGTAAAATAACCTCTGCCATGAAAATGGTAGCGGCTGCAAAATTGCGTAAAGCACAAGATGCTATTACACAAATGCGCCCTTATGCTGATAAGTTACATGAAATTTTGGATCATGTAATGTCTTCTGCCGAAAATTTTGAAGATAATGTTTATACACAAGAAAGAAATGTCGAAAGGGTTTTAATTATTGTTATCGCTTCCAATAAAGGACTTTGTGGTGCTTTTAATGCAAATTCAGTTAAAAAAGCCGAAGAATTAATCAAAAATGAGTACAAAAATCTCTTTGAGGAAGGGAAAGTTGATATTTATACACTAGGAAAAACCATCAACGACATGCTTCGTACAAAGCATGTTGATATTACAGAGAGCCATTCAGAAATTTATAATGATTTGAATTTCAAAACTGTTTCAGAACTTGCTGAAAAAGTTATGAAACAGTTTGAGACAAAAGCATACGACCGGGTGCATATTGTTTATAACAAATTTAAAAATGCTGCGGTTCAAATTCCACAAGAAGAACAATTTTTGCCAATTAAGCTGTCGGAAAGAGAAGAAAGTTTTGAAGGAGATTACATTTATGAACCTGATAAAGATCAAATTGTTGAGCAATTAATTCCTTATGCCTTAAAAATTCAACTTTATAAGGCTGTTTTAGATTCATATGCGGCAGAACATGGTGCGCGAATGACAGCAATGCATAAAGCTACGGATAATGCTACCGAATTGTTGAAAGACTTGAAACTGACTTACAATAAAGCTCGTCAAGCA
>JALWNR010000234.1 GCA_027083715.1 Bacteroidales bacterium | reverse complement strand
ATAAAAATATAAATAACTATTGATTTACTAATAGTAAAAAAATGTATCATACATCCTTTTTCTTTTGTAAAAAAAAAGTTAATTTTAAATTTTCTAAGCTAAACTAAATACTTTTATGGAAACTACAAAAAGAATAGTTGCACTGGATGCTTTTCGTGGCTTAACAGTAGCCATGATGATATTAGTAAATACTCCCGGAAGCTGGGCTTATATTTATCCTCCCTTGGATCATGCAAAGTGGCACGGTTGTACACCGACAGATTTAGTATTTCCTTTCTTTTTGTTTATTGTTGGAACTGCGATGTGGTTTTCATTTAAAAGTTTTAATCATCAATTAAACTCAAAAGCAGTTCGTAAAATAATAAAAAGAACCGTCATTATTTTCTTAATCGGGACGGCTATGAAATTATATTCAATGTTGTTACGTGATAATACACATTTTAGAGTAATGGGAGTATTGCAACGTATTGCCTTAGCTTATGGTTTTGCATCCTTTTTGGTTTTAAGCATGAAAAAGCGAAATATAATGATTGCCGGTGCTTTTATTTTATTTGCTTATTGGTTTTTGCTCTGGTTTTTTGGTGGAGCAAACCCTTATGCTTTGGAAACAAATATAGTACGGACTATTGATTTAAAAGTTATTGGAGCCGCTTTTTTATACACAGGCGAAGGTATTCCTTTTGATCCGGAAGGACTATTAAGTACCTTGCCTGCAATTGTAACAGTTGTTATTGGTTATCTTACGGGAAATTTCATAGATAGTATGAAAAATAGAAATAAAATGGTTGTAAAAATGCTTAGTATTGGGTTAGCATTGGTAGTGGCAGGATTAGTTTGGAATGAATTTTTCCCGATTAATAAAAAATTATGGACAAGTTCGTATGTGTTATATACTGCCGGATTGGCTCAAATATTTTTATCTTTTTTTATTTGGGTTATTGACATTAAAGGATTTAAAAAATGGGTACAGCCTTTTATATGGTTTGGAATGAATCCTTTATTTATATATGTGATGTCTATAATCTTGGTAATTACCTATCTTGGAATACATATTGACGGAATGACTATGTATGCCTGGCTGTATAAAAAAGTTTTTGTTGTAATTGCCGGAAATTTGAATGGTTCATTGCTTTTTGCATTGTTTCATGTTGCTTTTTTTGGCTTTATTGGTTGGATAATGTACCGGAAAAAGATTTTTATTAAAATATAAATGCTTTAAAAATAATATAAACATTCCGGAACGGTAAAACTCGATTTTGTAAATCTTTTTTAAATTCCTATTTTTATGCAATTTATCAAAAGAGAAATACCGTGAAGTTTACAGATTATTTTTATACGAAGAGTAGTATTGAAATTGAAAACAGAAAGTCAAGAACACTTGTTTGGATAAATTTATACCTGCTTTTATTGAATGTGCTTTTTGCATTTGTTTATACTATAAAAGATGAATTTGAACCAAAAAGGCAGTTGGGTGTATATTTAGTAGTTCTTTTTGTATTGATTTCTTTTTTCTTATTAAAAAAGTTCAATTACAAAATAGCCGCTAACTTTTTTACTATTGCAGTTAGTATATTGCTTGTTGCGCTTTCAAACTATTTTTTGGATAACAAACTACCCGGCTCTGCATATGCTCAGTCATTTTTTCTGTTGTTTGCCTATTTGGGGTTTAGCATGTTATTTACCCATCGCTATGTTTTAATTATCAATGGAACAATTATATTTTTAGGAAACTTTTTGTATTACTACAATATTATCCATAAGTTAGGACATTCAGATTATGCATCAATTGCAGTAGTTAGTATATCATTTTCCTTAGTTTTTATGACTGTTTTACTTTATCTTGGGAAAAAATTTTCAGACGATGCCTTATTACAAGCCATGAAAGAAAATTCTAAGAATAAAGAGCACAATAAAAAATTAAGTCATATAATTGATGCCATCAAAGAAACTACCCTGATTTTGGAAAACCTTTCCGAAGAAGTTAAATCATCAATCAATACTTTATCTGATGGTGCTAATAATCAGGCATCGAGTGTTGAAGAAGTTTTTTCAGTAATAGAGGAATTTAGTGAATCGCTAAATCAGAATGCAAATAATGCAAAACAATCTGTTGAAATTGCTAAAAAAACAGAAAAGTTTTCTAAAAGAAGTGCCCAATCTATCCAGCGTGTTGTTTCTGCAACGAAAGATATTTTTAGACGTATTGATGTAATTAATGATATTGCCCGACAAACCAACCTTTTGGCATTAAATGCATCAATCGAAGCGGCACGTGCCGGTAATGCAGGAAAAGGTTTTGCTGTAGTAGCTGCCGAAGTGAAAAAACTTGCAGAACATAGTCATAGTGCAGCAAAAGATATTGTTAGTTTGGTAAATGAAAGTATTGCTATTTCAGATAAAGCAGATGAATATTTAAGTCAGATTATGAGTGAAATTAAAAAATCTACTGATTATACTGTTCAAATATCCGAAGCATTAACAGAGCAAACGGCTAATGTTAGCAGTATTAACAAAGCTATAACAGAAGTAAATATGGATGCTCAAAATAATGCAGCAATTGCTGAAAATTTGGCAATTAATATTGAACAGCTAAATGAATATGCCGAAAAACTCAAAAATTTATTGAAATAATACCTAAAAATCAAACTTTAAACTCATTCGAACTCCCCATTCATCAACGTTGGGCTTATTTAAATAAGTTAGTCTTCGTACAAGATCTACTCTGAAAAATTTAAAGATATTTTCAATACCCACACCTGCTTCCATATAAGGTTTTTCTTGTAAACTGAATGTTGTTGTGTTTCCTTGTGAGTCGGTTGGAAATAACATTAAGCCTTGCGTGATTTCCGGATTATTTTCATCGGTAATGTTTCCGTAAATTCCTTTAAAGGTAATTACTTCGCGCCATTTTAAACGACGAAATAAGGGGATTTTATTAAAAAAGAAGCCATAAAAATGATGTTCGGCACTAATTGACACATATTGATCACTGACAAACTCTAAAAAATTCATTAAATTATACGAACGAATTTGATATGAATAAGTTTGGTTTGCACGATGAATAAACAAAAGCGGATATGGAATACCTTTTGTGAAAACTTTACCCGCTTCCAGTTCAAAATTGGTAAAACCCATAGGACTTAAATAAATACGTTTAAAAAAGTTAAAACTTAACTTTGTATAGGTATAATCACCTTCTAATAAATTTTTAAATCCCTGAGTATAAGTAAGTTGAATAATGGGGTATTTTGATAGTATAGGTACCCGATAACTCATGCCCAAATAATACTTCTCATTAGGAGCAAAACGGATAATTGTTCGTATTTCGCTTAAGGTTATTTTATCAATTGAATAATCATTATAATTAAATTCAAGAGTGCCTCCGGGGTGCTCCACAATGTGTCTTAAATTCAAGCGTGTAGAAAAGCCGTTTGCCCAATCTTTATAATGCTCAATATCAAATAGTTCATAATATAATAATTTATCAGCAACACCGCGTTTAAACGAAAGAAAAAGATTACCTTCATTGGCAAACATCAAATTCATACCTGGAAATTTAGTATCTTTTTCATATTTAAGTCTTGCAAAATGCAAAGGAGTTTCACGCAATGAACTTCCGTTAAGCGAATATTGAACGCTTGCCGAATATTTAAACTTTTTGTCTTCTAATCCGTAAATGCCATATCCGGCAAAACGTAATGTTTTACTGAATTTATCACTCGTTTGTCCTCCGAGTTTTAATTTTGTGCCTTCTACTTCATTAAACGAGATAAATGTGCTGATAGGTCCTAAATCCAGCCAATCAAGGTTCCAATATGCTTCAACAAAAAGCATTAAAACGTTCATCGAAGTTTTAAAAAGCGGAACTTCTTTTAAACTATCAACCATAGTATAGATATCTTCTTCGCGCGGACTAAGTGGTGTAATCCGGTGTGTTTTCCAATAATTATCAGATTTACGTAAATAATCGGGCACATAAATCGTATTTTCTATTCCTTCATAAATTGAATCGGGTGCGGCTTTATCAAATTTAAAATAATCATAATCCACGCTTTTTGTTCCAAAAACACCTACATTTTTATTCCCAATATTAAAATCAATAGTAATTTTATCTTTTTTCAACACCCATGCCTTATTATTTTCATAAGAAAACTCCTGTTTAATTTCAAGATCGTTTACAAAATTAAGGTTAATCTCATCACTCACCTTCATTTTTAACTTTACAACAGCATAACGTTCGTCATTAGTAATAAACATTCTTCCAATAAATGCAAAGTCCAATTTATTGCGTGGCTGAAATGCCAGTTCAATACAATTATAGCCGTTTACATCGAGTGTATCAATAATACGAAATTTGTAGGTAATTGGTGCAAGAGGGGATAAAGGGCTCACAAAATCATTTGTAAGAATATTTACTGTATTTTGATAAATATCAATATCCTGATACATATAATTTATGAACAAATCAAAACCGGCATCGTCCATGTATTCGTGGAAATTGATAATCTTTGTAGCGTTTATATATTCTTTTCTGGTTTTGGGTGATTTACGGTAATATATATCGGATAAACTTTCTTTTAAGAATACCGGTAAATAAGGTTTTCCATTCACCTCAGAAGTATCAATATAATCAAAAATAAACTGAAATTTTTTAAACGCCTTTTTATTCTGAAATTTCTCGGTTATATTATTTAAATCAAGTTCTACCTTTTCGTATTTTTTGTATTCGTAAAAATTAAGACTTTCCAGCCGGTTCTTATCCTTATTATTTATGGCTTTTCTAATCAATTCAACCGCAGGGTTGTTTTTGTTTCGGTATCTTTTCTTTTTTGATGTAACCACCACTTCGCCTAAACTTACATTTTCCGGTACTAATTCAAAATTAATCACTTGGTTTTCACCAATATCAATTACTTTTGTTTGTGTATTATAGCCTATAAATGAAGCCGTTAACTTTTCTGATGCCCACTGCGTTACCAATTCATAATTACCATCATAGTCGGTTACCGTACCGATATCTTTGCCTTCAAAAAAAACATTTACGAAGGGAAGAGGTTCTCCGGTAGTTTTATCAGTAATTTGTCCTTTTATTTTTGTAAGTTTTTGTGCTTGTAAACTTACAATCGGCACAATTAAAACAAATAAAAATAAAACAATTCGTTTGCAACGCATAGCTACAAGAGTTAACATAGTGTTCTTTTTTGTTTAAAATGGAGCACAAAGATAATCAATGTTATTTATTGCAATAATATTATGTTTTTGTATCTTTACATTAGGTGAGTTCTAAAAATTAAATTTACCTTACCCTTTTACCGATTAGTGGGTTAAAGTGCTCATTTACAGTAGTAAAATTAAGTTTTAAAAAAGCTAGTAACAAAACAGGCTTTGATTTTTTTTTTGAGAAGACCATTAAATTAACACTTTG
>JALWNR010000233.1 GCA_027083715.1 Bacteroidales bacterium | reverse complement strand
GATAATATACAATCAAGTTTAAACTCAGTGTTTATTCCGGTTAAAAATTTTAATCAAAACTTAATGACATTAAATTTTTTGATGGCTAACCTGAAACTAAATCTTACTTATTTGCATAAAGATGATGAAAATGTACACAAAATAGATTTACTGATTAAAGATATAAAATCATCCAAAGAAGCCTATGATAATTTAGAGCTAAAAATCAATAAGTTAAAAGCATTGGTGAAATCTGTTTTTGATTTTTTTAATAATTTGAAAGAACAGCAAAATTTGATACTGGAAACGCTTTTGGAACAAATTAAATCGAGTGTTATCATTTTATCAGCCAAACATCAGGAAGCATCTGTTCAAATGCCGGAACTTGCAAAAAAAACCGAGGATTATTTCGAGAATGTCAGTAAAATAGTTACCAATTTGCAATATCACGATATTATTCGTCAGAAAATGGAGCATGTTCAGCAAACACATAAAGAAATTATTGAAGAACTGAATGCTTTTGATTTCTCTGATGAAAATGCAGAACTAGCCGGACATACTAAAAAATTTCTAAAAATAAGGGATATTGCTTCTGTTCAGGTGGCTCAACTAATTCATACAAATCAGGAATATCAGGAAGCTATTGAAAAAATCACTAAAAACTTCCTGGAAATTGGCGAAGATATGAAAAGCATAGCCTCCATGTGTTCAGCTTTTTCTGAGCATAATTTGGTTTATGGAATTACTCATTTTCAAGAAATTGAAAAAAAATTGGAACGTGCTGTTGAGTTAATCAATAAGTTTTCGTCTGATGGAGAAGAATTTAACAATAGAATTAATAATATTCAGCTTGCTTGTGATGAAATTGAAGGGGAATTAAATAAATTGACCGGGAAAAATCATCAACTATCCAAACAAATTATTGAAATTTTTAAGATGCTTAATAATTTGAATGTTAATATTCCCGGTTTAGATAAATTAAAATATCAGATTAAAGATATTAATGAAAATGTACAAGAAGATTTGGAGCTAATAAAAAGCCATTATGATGATGTGAATGATGAGCTTTATTCTATTGGTACTATTGTTGCAGAAGAATATGAAAAAGATTTTAAACATAAACTCAATAGAATAGCTGAAAGTATTTACTCAATTGTGAAAGTTTTAAATGAAGATAATTCAGAAGTAAAAGAAATTCTTGATGAAAATAAAGAACTGGGTAACCAGTTGGCAATGAGCATACAAGCATCTATTGAAAAAGTAAAATATTATGATTTTTTTGAACAGGTAATTGAAGAAATTATCATTGAACTGAATAATATCTATTTGGCTATAAAATCAGATTCAGATACTTTAAAATTAGATGACGATTTGGAGAGCCTGAAGGAGCGTTATACAATGGATAGTCAAAGGAGTATTCATAAAAACATAATGAATGAAGAAAATGAGAAACGAAAAAATGAAGAAGAGGATGACGATATCGAATTTTTTTAATATTTTAACCTAAAATCAAAAATCTGATGGGAGATATAAAATTTAAAATACAAAAGCCTAAAAAAGGCGACAAGCAAGCAAAAATTTTTCTTGCCGGTGATTTAGGTATTGGTAATTTAGAAGAAATTGTTAATAAATTTAAAGATATTGAGAAAAATTATGAGGAAATAGAAATTAATTTAAATGATGTTTCGGTAATTGATTTGTCAACAATACAATTATTGTTATCAATGAAAAAATCGTGTTTAAAGCACAAAAAACAAATTAATTTTAACATAGACCTGCCGGGAGAGCTAAATACATTACTGGAAACTACCGGGTTTTTAAACATTATTAAAGCTTTATAAAATTTAAAAAATAAAATTTTTAACTAGTTATGGCAAAAACAATTTTAATTGTAGATGATTCTGAAAGCATAAGGGAAGTAGTAAGCTTTACCTTGGAAAATGCCGGCTATAATGTTATAATCGCAACGGATGGAACCGATGCATTACCACATTTTGACGGAAAAGAAATAGATTTATTGTTAACAGATTTGCACATGCCCAATATGAACGGAATTGAACTTATACGCGAAGTGCGCAAAATTGATGCATACAAAAGAATTCCAATTCTATTTCTGACAACAGAATCTCAAAGAGATAAAAAAGTTGAAGCAAAAGAAGCAGGTGCTACCGGCTGGATAATAAAACCATTTGTTCCTGCAAAACTTTTAGCTGCTATTAATAAAGTAATGCGCTGATTTTTTTATATTTTAACTGCCGAGTGCAAATTTAAAGCATACGGTTAAAGCATTTAACAGATAATTACTTATCTTATGGATAGTTTTCAAAAAAAATTTATTGAAGAAGCAACAGATTTAATCAATAATCTGGAACTTGCAGTTTTAGCTCTTGAACAAGATGTTAAAAATCAAGAACTTATTGCCGAAGTTTTCAGAATAATGCATTCACTAAAAGGTGGCGGCGGTATGTTTGGTTTTGAGGATATCAGCCATTTTACGCATAATCTGGAAACAATTTACGATGAAGTGCGCAATGGAAATCTTCCGGTTACCGAAGATTTATTAAGTGTTACCTTTTCATCGGTTGACCATCTGAGAAATTTATTGAATCAGGATGCTTTAAATAATGAACATATAAAAAAGAATCATGAAATTCTTCTTGAAAGAGTGAAGGCAATTTTACAAAAAAAAGATACTCTTCAAGTTGTAGCTGATGAAGAGCAGGTTGAAGAGGACAGTAAAAGTAAGCTTCAAACAATATACATATATTTTGCCCCTAATGAGTCTATTATGGATAATGGAACCAATCCTTTGTATCTGATAGATGAATTATGTTCTTTGGGAACAAATAGCCTTGTATTTCCCCGTACCAATAAAATTCCAATGCTTTCACGGTTTAATTCATCAAAATGCTATACTGCATGGGAAGTTTTTATGGTAAGCGATGTTAATTTAAATGAAATTCAGGATGTATTCATCTTCGTAGAAGATGAAAGTGAAATTGAAGTTAAAAAAATAGCAGATTTTGATGTTTTAGCAAATGAAAATTTTATTGAAAAAATTCAAAATCTTTACCAAAAAAAGAATCATTTTGATCCTGCCGTGATAAAATCTTTGGTAAAAGATATTGCTAATCAAAAAAAATCGGTAGTAGCTAATGTTAATGAAAAATTAAAAGTTTTCACGAAAGAAAATATAATTTCAAGTATCAGGGTATCTTCTGATAAAATTGACCAGTTAATGAACTTGGTTTCCGAACTGGTAACCACGCAGGCAAGCCTTAGTTTATACGTGGAAGAAAACCAAGTTTATGAATTAAATTTATTAGCAGAAAACATTGAAAACATAACCCGCCAATTAAGAGATACTGCATTCAGTATTTCACTCATTCCGATTGAAACCATGCTTACTCGTTTTCATCGCCTGATTAGAGATTTATCAACAGAATTTAATAAAAATATTGAGTTTATTACAGAAGGTGCTGAAACAGAGCTTGATAAAACACTTATACAAGGATTAACAGACCCTTTGATGCACATTATCCGTAATAGTGTAGATCATGGAATTGAACCCGAAGATGAACGTATTAAAAAAGGGAAGACACCACAGGGAATGATTTACTTCAAAGCTTTTTATTCCGGTGCCAATGTAGTTATCAAAATACAAGACGATGGGCGTGGAATAGATCTTGAAAAAGTAAAACAAAAAGCAATTGATAAAGAGATTATTGCTTCCGATGCAAAACTTTCTGAAAGAGAAATTTTGGATTTAATATTCATTCCCGGATTTTCAACTGCTAAAAATGTAACGGATGTTTCAGGGCGTGGTGTAGGAATGGATGTCGTAAAACGCAAAATAGATGAAATTCGTGGCTCTGTTGAATTAGAATCAAAAGAAAATATAGGAACTACCATTACCATTAAATTACCACTAACTTTATCAATTATTGATGGACTATTAGTCGTAATTGGTGACACAAAATATGTGATGCCGCTTAATTTAGTAAATAAAATTTATGCCTACGAGCACGAGACTTTTAAAAATGCATTTAATAATATTGTTATCGTTGATGGTGAGCAAATTCCATTTTATTATTTGCGCGATGAATTTGAAATTCCGGGTACTCCTTTAGAGGTTGAACAGTTGGTTTTGGTAAAATATGAAGATAAAAAAATAGGTTTGGTGGTTGATAATGTGGTTGGTGAATATCAGGCAGTATTGAAACCCTTAGGAAAACTCTATAAAAATCATGAAATAATTTCAGGTGCAACCATTCTGGGCGATGGAACTATTGCATTAGTATTAGATACCAACAAAATTATTAATGAATTTTCGTTTAAAAACTAATTTTGATTATGGCAAACGAGGAGATACAAATTACCAATTCATATTTAACGTTCCAATTGCATAATGAACGATTTGCAGTACATGTAAGCAAAGTTTTAAATATTTTGGAACTTGTTCCGATAACTAAAGTCCCCAAATCACCGGAGTATCTGAAAGGTGTTATTAATTTAAGAGGCAGTGTGTTGGGTGTAATGGATATTAAAATGAAATTTGACTTTCCAATTATCGATTATACCAAAGAAACCAGTATTTTGGTTTTGCAGGTTGTAATTGATGATGATATTACAGATGTGGGTGCAATTGTTGATTCTGTTCATGATGTAATTGAAGTTGATGAAAAACAAATTTTACCACCATTAAGTGTTGGAATAAAGTTTAAATCAGATTTTGTTACAGGAATTATCAAGCATAACAAACAGTTTATAATGGTTTTGGATATGGATAAACTATTTAATACTGAAATAAAAGCCGCTATAGAAGAACTAGCTTAAAATGCCGGAAAAGATGTAGATTTTCCGACTATATAAGCTGGCTAATTCTTGTAGTCATTTACATTGTAAAATGATTATAAAAATAATTGTTTTGATGTAAGTTTTTTACTGTCAGTATATTAGTATTTGACTTTGCAATATACCATTGATTCAAGAACTGAAAAAATGAAACAAGCTTCACAGATTTTTAATTTATGAAAAAGAAAGGCTTAATAAAAAGGAAAATAGTATTGATTATTACCCTGGGTATTTTAATTCCGCCAATCGTTTTAATCATTGTTTCTGCTATTCGTTTTCAGAAATTTTCAGTTGAGTTTGCTCAAAACAATATGGAAAAAGCTACTGATGAGTATGCTGATTATGTAAAGTACAAACTTGATGCACTTTTTGTTGCTATTAATACTTATGAAAATATACTCAATAATAATATTAAACCTGATAAAACTATTAATTTTACCAAAGAACAATTGCAGGCTATGCAAGAAGGCTTCTTAAAAGCAAATAGTAATGTTTTAATGATTTATTCTGATTTAAGTAACTTAAATATTTTGTTAGATGATACCACTTTTTCTTCATCAACTGCTCATATAATCTCAAATTTCTCAGAAAAATACCCAAAGATCTGACT
>JALWNR010000232.1:2108-5444 GCA_027083715.1 Bacteroidales bacterium | reverse complement strand
ATAAATGTATTGTTTTCTTCCATAACATTGTCATTTTATTGCATAAAATTACATAAAATTATGCTATAAAAAATAAAGGTATAAAAATTTTATTTTGTCAAATAATAAACCTTAAATCCGCAAGTATCTTTTGCTGCAAAGCCAAATATCCCGCCATTATTGGCAGACGCTCGAAAAAACCTACTCACTGTATCATACCGACTCGCTAACGAGTATATCAAAACAATTCGCAAGCTCTTGTTTTGAAACTGTTAGTCGGTCGGCATTAACTAAACCGGCTATCAAAATTATTTTCTGTATTTTGATAGTGGTTTAGTACAAGTGATATGTCTGCGTTGCTTTTTTCTGTGCTACACCAATATTGACACACATTTTGAATTTTAATGTATTCGTGAGTGCTTCGCAGTTCGCTACAAACATACCTGCGGATTTAAGGAAAATTAAAGAGTAATTTGTTCTTAATTTCTATTGTATTTCACAAATTTCCGGTTTTTTCATCAACAAAAAACAAATGCCTGTACAAAATTATTTTGTAAATATCAAAAATATTTTCGCAATATGTTAAATAACACATGAAGGAATAACATATTTTGTAACTTTGTTAGGATGTAAGACTCTAATGAAACATAATTTAATACCCCTAAAATCATGAAAAAATATTTATTTTTAATTTTAAGCCTGATGTTTGGAATAAGCATCAAGGCACAAGTATCATTTGACAGCAACGAACACACTGCAATTACAGCAGCTGGCGCAAGTGATGTTATTCTTACTGATATTGACGAAGATGGCGTTAACGACTTATTAACTACTGCTTTTAACGGGTCAAACGAAATACATTGGTATAAAGGCGATGGGGAAGGGAATTTTACAATTTCTAACAAAATATTTGATCTAGCAGCCTATTCAGCAAATTACGTCTTAGCATCTGATTTAAATGGCGATAATCATACTGATGCTGTTTTTGTTTGTACTGCAGACACTACCATTATTTGGTATGCAAATGATGGTACAGGCAACTTTTCGGTAGGCGATACTATTGATAAAGGTAATGCATCAGGCTTAGTTAAAGCTTTTATTTACGATATTGACCACGATGGTGATAAGGATATTGCTGCCATTTATGATGATGCCGGTTCAAACAAACTGGTTTGGTATGCAAATAATGGAAGCGGTACTTTTGGCACCGAAAATATTGTATATGATAAAAGTTCCGATCCAAATAATAGTAATTTTGCTCCTGCTGATATATTTATAACTGATTTTAATTCAGATGGATATGGCGACATACTTGTAGCAGACAATTCAAATACCCAATCTTTTGAATGGTTTATTAATAATACCGACGGGACATGGACTATGGGCTCTATGGTTTTTGCCGGTTCACATCCCGGAAGTGTAAATGCTACAGATATTGATGGCGATGGCGATCTTGATATTATTGGCGGATTAGGTAACACAAGTGGCGATAACATTATTTGGATAGAAAATCAAGGCAGTGCTACTTTTGCTTCATCTTCTAATACCTGTATGGCTAATGTGTCCTCATCTTGCTATATTACACGTTTAATAATTGCACAGTTGAATGGAAAAGGGAATAATATTGTTGGATTAGATAGGTTTAACAATCAAATGTACTTTCTGACAAATTATGGTAACGGCACAAGTTTTGCAAAAAGTAGTTTAAGCCATACGGTAGCAAATAATGTGGCCTTTGAAGATATTGGCTCTGACGGCGACATGGATATGATTTCGCCTTCTGCATCAAGTACAATAGCATGGTTAAACAATATTACCCCCATTATTCTACAAGACCCACAAGACGCACAACCCGTTTGCGAAGGAACAGATAGTGTGCTGTTTACCGTTAAAGCAATTAATGTTGATTATTATTCATGGAAAGAAAATAGCATACAAGCTACACCTTTAAGTGATGGCGCCAATTATCACGGTACAGAAACAGATTCCTTATATGTAAACGCAAGAGGAAGTTATATGGACGGATACAAATATGTATGTAGGGCTTATAGTTCTGCAGCCGGTTATGCTGATACTTCTGAATTTGCATTTTTATCTGTAGATAATATAATAACAGCAAAAATTGGAACTTATGACTATGATAAAGATGTTAAACTTTGTGAGCAAAATACATACACCCTAAAAGGCAACGATCCAAGTCCCCACACAGGCTATTGGTCGGCAAAAACGACAAACGTAAGCTTCAATAACAGCTCAGTTTATAACACAAATGCGAATTTCAATAATGGCGAATTTGAACTTTACTGGACAATCGACAATAAAAGCTGTCCATCGAGCACAGATACAATGAAAATTACAAACTACCATAATTACACTGCTAATGCGGGTGTGGATGATGAAATTTGTGATACAAGCAAATATCAATTAAATGCAAATACAATATCTGCCCCCAGCACAGGAAAATGGACTTGCAACCGAAGCGAAGTTACTTTTGACGATGTCAATAAAGCAGATGCCATAGCAAATAATCTTCCATCGGGCGCATCAAATAAATCTACTTTTACCTGGGAAATTAATAATGGTGCTTGTGGTTATAGTAATGATGATGTTGTAATTAAAAACTACTCAACCATAATTGCCAATGCAGGCGACGATATTAAAATATGCGATCAAACGGTTGGTTCTCTTCACGGGAACGACCCATATCCCTACACAGGATATTGGAAGGCTTCCAACGCTAATGTGGTTTTTGGTGATACAGCTTTATATAGTACTAATTTATCAAATATCCCTCACGGACAAACCACTTTTACATGGACAATTGACATACCGGTTTGTGGTTCAAATTCCGATGATATGGTTTTATCCAGTTATGCTTCTATTAATTTTGATTTACAACCAACAGACTTAACAGTGACCGAAGGCGAAAATGCGAATTTAAAATTAAAGGTTTCGGGCGATGTAAAAAGTTATCAGTGGTATAAAGGCGATAATATTATCAGTGATGACACACGAATAAGTGGCAGCAATATAGACAGTTTGGTAATTAGCAATACACAACAAAGCGATACAGGAAGCTATAAATGTGTAGTTGTAGATTATTGTTACGAGCAAGATCATAACTCAGATATTGCACATCTATCCATTAATGCATCCACAACAGGATTGCCCGATTTACAAAAAGCCGGTATTTTAATATATCCCAACCCCAATAATGGGCAATTTGAAATAAAAAATACCGGTAATAAAATTAATCAAATTAGTATCATAAATATGCGTGGTGAAATAATTTTTGAACAGAAAGAGTTAAATAATCTAACACCCATTAACATTAGCAGTTACCCCAAAGGCATTTAT
>JALWNR010000232.1:0-2098 GCA_027083715.1 Bacteroidales bacterium | reverse complement strand
AAAAAGACACAAAAGATAATTGTACAGTAATACCCAAAATCATATATAAATTCCTGATTAATAATTTTTTAATTGGGGATTTTAATTTTCACCTAAATTATTTACAGATAAATAAGCCATTTGTCATATCCTAAATATTATCCCTAAAAGTAGCACCAGCCCCGACACCAAGCTTAATGCAATTCCTAAACCTAAAAAATCGGCAGCCGCCCCTAAAAGCAAAGCAAGCAGCGATGCATAAACTGTTTTTGTTAAAGACTCAACCGAAAGTGTAGTTGCTAAACTTTCCGATTTAAAATTTTCCGAAATATAGGCTACGCCTATCGGTTTGCGAAAATTTTCAATTAAATAAATCAAGACAAAAGATAAAACAGATAAGCTATACAAAGAATAATGAAAAAACAAACCACCTGTCAAACCAATAACAGTGCCCACAAATAACAAAATATTCAGAGCCTTAGCACTTTCAGAAAAATACTTTTTTACAGTTCCTGAATTTTTCGATGCACGACTGGTTAGTATATAAAGCAGAAAAAAAGTAAACCCTATAAATACAGCAGTTTGTTGTTTTTGATTTATTCCTGCAATTAAAGTAATTGACACGGCAAAAGACTGAATAATATACTGCAAATAATCTTTACTTTGCTTAAAATATCCGCTAAAGGAGGAAACATTAAACAATATCTTTAATTTTTCAGACTGTTTAAGACTGATAATTAACTCCTTAACAATATTTTTAACTTCATGTATGACTTCTGCTTTATTTAATGGCACTTTTTTCCCGTCAAGATAATTCGGATAGCTGATAATCAGTATCATATCCAAAAAATAAGGAATAACGGAAACCAAAAATATTACATCATAAGTTTTGTTAATAAAAACAATTACTGCCGCTATCAATGACGAAAGTGCCGAACCCAATTGCGAGCAGGAACGTGTTCCTCCATAATAATCCACTTTCTGACTTTTCCACGATTTTATTTTCAAGTATTCAAAAATCATGGCTTTATGCGTACCCGTTCTAAATGCATCGCCAAAAGCAAAAAAAATCATAGCAATCAGCAAAACCAACATGTTGCTTGAGAAATAAAACACAAAAAAAGAAACAATGTAAAAACCAAAGGACCAAACCATGGTACGTTTTCGTCCCATAGCATCAGCTATCACTCCTGTGGGAATTTCGGTAATGTAAATCAATACCTCCCTTACCGAATACAACAAAGCAATTTGTGTAAAACTCAATCCCTTTTCAATCAAAAAAAGAATAAAAAACGGCTCAAAAAATTTCAAATTCTTAAGAAATCCGTATCCACAAAATTTATAGTATTGTAAATCTTTGTATTGTTTTGCTAAAGCCATATGCGAAATTAAAAAATATTCAGTAAATTGCAGTATTAAAAAAAGTAAAATTATGTTTGATAAATTAAGTTCAATGTTTTCCGAAACGGTTAAAGACCAATTGGAAGGACAGTTAATGGAAACAATCGGTATGGATGCCGAAAAAGCAGACAAAACCGTAAAAGTAGGAACGGAAACGATTCTTAGCAGTTTCTCAGATAAATTAATGAGTGGAAATATTTCCGGATTAACGGATTTAGTAAAAGGCGGAGTGCAAAATACGGCTCAAAATCCGATTATTTCCGGTATCAGTCAAAAAGTAGTAAATGCCTTGGCGGAGCAAGTCGGCTTATCGCAATCAATGGCTAACAAAGTAGTTGAAATAATCATTCCTTTTGTAATGAACATGTTGAATGAAAAAGATGCAGACGACAGCCCGTTTAGTATAAACAGTATGTTTGATTTACTTTCAGGTAAAAAAGATGAATCGTCTGCCGATGATTTATTTTCAGGATTAAGCAAAGGTTTAGGCGGATTGTTTGGGTAACGATTTAAAAAAAGGACGAAAGAGAGGCTGCCCTATAAAGCAGCCTTTTTTATTTTTATACAGGAAACAAGTTTGTATATATCGTAAAATCAAACTTTTTTTTACTTTTGCAAACTGATTGATAACGAATTAAATTACCCAAAAATGGAATATAATTTTAATGAAATTGAGCCTAAATGGCAAAAATACTGGCAAGAAAATAAAACATATAAA
>JALWNR010000231.1:4794-5449 GCA_027083715.1 Bacteroidales bacterium | reverse complement strand
ATGCTAAAATACCGATCGAAGCCAGTTTTTCGTTTTGAAAAAGCGACATTTGTGCTTTTTCCAGTTCAACGGATGTAGTTTTAAGCCTATTGAGCATCTCATTAAATTTGTTAATCAGCAAATCTATTTCATCATTAACCAGTATAATTCTTTCAAAGCGGTTTAGCATCCGTTTAATTTTAAAATCTTCTGCTGATGACTCTTTAATAACGTTTAAATCCATTTTATTGGCAATACCTGCAATGTTTCTTATCGGTTGTGTAATATAATAGGAAAAGAAAAAAGCACCAATAATCCCAATAAAAAGAAATGCCATAATCATCATGATTAAATTTTCAATCATTTTTTTTATTTCAGTGCGGATGCTGTGTTCCAACATTCCAATCCGTACTACTCCAATATGTGATTCCATCAGGGGAATGGCAATATCCCTGATAAGTTGATTATGTTCGTTTTTAACCAAAAGAAAGCTGGATTCTTTATCTTTATCCAGCTTATTTAAGCCGACAAGTTCTTTTGGAATGGATGATTGAAAAGTATGTGCCAGTACTTCGTTTTTGTCATCAAGTATTAAAATATAGGCAATTGAATTATCCAAAGATTTAATCTCCTCAATCAATTTATTCAAATTTACAATATCACCATAAATAAAGGG
>JALWNR010000231.1:0-4784 GCA_027083715.1 Bacteroidales bacterium | reverse complement strand
ATTGGCAACAAACATTTCTCGCTTGTTTTTTTCGTATTCATTTATTTCATAAATAGAGTCTATCAACAATTTAATATTAAGGCTTCCGAAAATAACCACGATTATAACAATGGCTATTGCAAATTTCCAAAATAAAGATAAACGTATCTTGTTCATTAATAATTAATTAATAGTTACGTAAAGAGTTGTATAATGTGTCACCTGCTTCAATAAATTTATCTACCATAATTTTTTTTAATAATTCAGCACCGGTTGAATCTTTATGTAGATTAAGAAAAACATCTTTTAACTTCATCTTTAATTTTTTATCAATATTGGCAGGAACCACAATCGGCGGAATGCCAAAAAGTTCTGATTTTTCGATAATCCTAATGCTTTTTACTTTTTCAGGCTCATTCTTTTTTAAATATTCAAAGATTAAACCGTCAACCGTTGCGCCATCAACTAAATTTTTGGCCACCATTTGAATGGAAATATCGTGGGCATAAGTGTAAATGGTTTTTGAAAAATACTGTTTATCGGTAAGTCCCATATTTTTTAATCGTTTCACAATATATGTATGTCCGGTGTTTGAAATCGGATCGCTGTAAGCAAAAGATTTTCCTCTGAAATCTGAAAAATTTTCAATTTTTGAATTGGTATTGGCAATTACGTAGGCTTGATAGTAAGGTTTACCTTGCGAGACCGGAACCACTAATATTTCCGCTTCATTTTTATTCATCAATACATAGGAGCCGGAACATATAAAGGCTAATTTAATTTTATTCTGCACAATCAAATCATTAATTTCGGCATAGGTCTTTTTTTGTTTGTAAACCACTTGTATATTAATTTTTTTTGAAATATAGTTCAAAATGTCTTTGTAATAGATAAAAGTTTCTGCCGGTGAAATAATAGCTGATATTGCCACCTCAAGAATCGAATCTTTTGCAGGGGTATTTGAGAGATTGCCGGTATTTGCCTGATGTGAGAAATTTACGTAAACAGGCTCTTGTTTTTCTTGATTATTATCATTTCTGCATGCAGTTAGCCCAAAAGAAAGAAAAAAAATAAGCAAAATTTGACAAGAAATAGAATATCTTTTTTTGCCACAATTTTTTATTCTTGAAAAACCTGAAAAAATGTAATTTTTATTATCCATAACAATATTTTTAGTAATAATAAGTCTTTTTGCATAAGGGTGTAGTGTGTATTGAATTTCATTCCTTCAAAATGGTTTTCTAATCATTTGTTTTTTGTTTTTTTCCGAACAGTACTTCTTTTAGTACAACCCTAATTCGGCAGGTCTTTTTACAAACAACTGAATCTTACGATTTTAGTCCGCTAGCTAGCGGATTCACTTAAATAAGTGCATAGATATGGTTGCAACCTATTGATAATTAAGAAAAACCTCGTAGGCCTTGCGAATTTCAGGTGCAAAAAAAATATTTGACGCTAAAATACGTCAAATATTTTTATTGTCGTAATTATACGACATAAATCTTTGAGAAGATTTTCAATTAACTGGCACAGCAGCTTAATTTATCAACATCTTTACCAAAAGATATGGCTGCCAACTTTAAACCCTCCGATAAAGTCAGGTAGGGATGCAAGAAATCGCCTAATTCTTTTGGGGAGATGTTGTATTTTATCGCCAGGGAAATTTCCATGCTTAATTCACCCCCTTCGGGTGCCACAATACGCGCACCGATTAACCGACCGGTATTTTTATCTCTGAGCAACTTTATAAAACCCCGTGTATCAAAAGCTGCAATGCTACGCGGAACATCTTTTAAATAAATTTTACTTGTTTCGTAGTTAATTCCGGCTTTTTGTGCTTGTTTTTCATCCATACCCACACCGGCAACCTGCGGGTCGGTAAACACTACCCAGGGTAAACTATCGTAATTTACTTGCATATTGCTTTCGCCAAACATATTGTTAATAGCTGTTTTCCCTTCGTAAGCAGCAGTATAAACATAGGCAGGGGTATTAATGCAATCACCTGCTGCATAAATATTTGCTACGGATGTTTGTAAATTAAGATTGGTATCGATGTAATTTTTTTCTGTTAATTTAAGATTAATCGCACCAGCATTTAATTTATCTGTATTTGGTTTTGTACCCAATGCCAATAGCAGTTTTTGTGCACGCACAGATGTGCTTTTCCCCTGATGTTGAAAATTTACTTTCACCAATTCATTGTCCTGTTTAACAAATTCGAGTTTTGTTCCGGTATATATTTTAATTCCTTCACGGGATAAATGTTCTGTCAGTTCCTGTGCTACATCTTCATCCTGAGCCGATAAAATTTGGCTTGAACGTTGAATCAGGGTGATTTTAGTTCCAAAACGGTGGAAAGCCTGAGCAATTTCCAAAGCCACATAACTGCCACCTAAGATAATCATCGAATCCGGTAAGTCCTTTAATTCAAAAAGGCTTTCATTGGTTAAATACTTAATTTCATTAATTCCCTGAATATCGGGAATATTGTTTGATGATCCGGTGGCAATCAGAAAATTAGCTGCGCTATATTCTGTATTATCAACAAGTACCGTATGCGTATTTTTAAAGGACGCAAAACCTCTGAGTGTTTTTACCAAAGGTAAATCGTCTAAAATATTCAAATATTTTTTTTGTTGCAGTTCACGCACCAAATCTGTTTTTTGTTCAATAATTTCTTTGAAATTTATTTCGGCTGCCTGTGTTTTTATTCCCCTGAAAGGTGAATGATTTGCTTTATGAACACTTTCGGCTGCCCTTATCAGGTATTTTGAAGGTACACACCCCACATTTACACAAGTGCCGCCAATGGGTAGTCCGCCATTTATCATCAAGGTTTTTTTACCCAGCTCGTTAGCCCTTATAGCTGCCGAAAAAGCTGCTGAACCACCACCAATGATTATTAAATCGTACTGATAGGATGAAGCGGTGTTTTTTTCCGGTATTTCATTGACTACTTGATAGTGTATAGTACTGTTAATCAACTCTTTTATTTTGCTTTTGGAAATTAATTCCGGATTAAAAGTAAAGCTGCCTCGGGCTTTTGGGTAGCTTATTTCTCTTTCTAAAACACCCTCAATATTTTGGAACTTATTATCTATTGTACGGGCACATCCATCACAGGTCATTCCGCTAATTTCAAAACCTACGGTTTCAATTTTTGCCGGTTCATTAATTTCTTTTTCTACTTTATAATGTCCGGTGCTGTTAATGGTTTCAATAATTTCATCTTTACTTATTTTATCGGCATCAAACTCAAAAAAACCGTTTTTTTCAGGGTAACTGACCTGTTTGCTGATAATTCCTTGTTTTGTTTCAAACTTTTTTTCGATTCCCGTGGCACAACCATCGCAGGTCATACCCGATATGGATAATTTAACTGTTTTAATATTCATTTTTCTGCCTTTTGTTCGTTTAGTATTTCGGCTTTAAAGCCGGCTTCTTCAATAATTTTTATTAATTTTTCAGGATTTGTTATTGTCGCATCGTATTTAATAGTTGCTACATCGCCCGGATATTCCAGCTTCTGCGAAATTACACCGGGCACATCCTTCAATGCATTATTAATTGTATTGGTACAACCAGCACAGCCTATTCCGGTAATTTTTAATTTTACCGTTTTTATATCTTTAAAAAATACTTTTTCTGCTAAACTATTTTTCTTTAACTGGTCAGCATTGCCTGCATTTATCTGTGTAAATTGAAATGCGCAAAGCATCACAATACTTAAAATTAATGTTTTCATTTGTTTATTTTTTTATGTTATAATTTTGAACTTTATATCCCGTTTTGTTAATGGCAGCTACAATACTGTCTTGACTCACTTTTAAAATATCGAACTTAACTACTGCTTTTCCTGTACTGTAATCGGCTTTTGCATCAACAATTCCGGGCAATTCAAAGATTTCATGTTCCACATGCAAGTTACAGCTTTCACAAGTCATCCCTTCAATGTCCACATCCAGTTCTTTAATATTGCTTGCATTTGCAACAATGTTTTCTTTTTTATTATCCGGATAAAAAACTTCCGAATAATATGGAAATGCTAACATAAATGCGGCAAATACCGTAATTATTCCCAGAAATAGTTTCGATTGCCAGAAGGAAGACTTCTCATCCGTTTCGCAATCGCATTCAATTTCTTTTTTGGGTTTTAATTTTTGATACCAGGCAAAACCAAGTACCAATATGGTTATACCTATTAAATAAGGTCTGAGTGGTTCCAACCACGAAAAAGCCGAAGCAATTCCCGATGCACCCGAAATGAGTGCTAAAACCGGTGTGATACAGCATAATGATGCTGCAATCGCAGAAATTACGCCTGCGCCTAAAAATTTATTACTTGATTTTTTTGTTTCCATGATGTTCTTTTTTAAATATTTATTTGTACTTGTGCAAAGGATTCTTTGATAATTGCTTTGATGTGTTCCGATATTTCCGGATGGATAAAATAAAAAAGTGTTTGTCCATCTCGCCGGTAATCCACCATATTGTTGTCTTTGAGTTTGCGCAGGTGTTGCGATACTGCCGGAACACTCATTTGCAGAATATCGCTTAAATCGCATACGCAAAATTCATCGCGGGCAAGCAGCCACAGAATTTTTAAACGAACTTCGTTACCTGCCAAGCTTATTTGTTTTGCAATATCTTTGAATCCATTGTTATTCTCTTCAACCAATTGATGATAGGATTCAATTTTGTTCTGGTCAATTTCTGTTCGTACACAGGATATAGTTTTATCTGCCATAATATTTTTCTTTCAAAAGTATAAGCATTTTATTATTTAAGCAAATGCTTAAATA
>JALWNR010000230.1 GCA_027083715.1 Bacteroidales bacterium | reverse complement strand
TTATACATCAGGCAGGAGGAATAGCTGTTCTCGCCCATCCCGGCCAGCTTGATCCTTCCATGAAAAAACAACCACAGCTTGTCCGGGAGCTCTGCGAACGACGACTTGACGGGCTGGAGATTTATTACCCGGCCCATACCAGGATAATGCAAAAAAAACTGAGGAAGTATGAGGAAAACAGTATGATCCCGAAAGGAAATCATATACAAGACAATCTTTTTAAAAGAAATCTTTTAAAATAATCCGCTCAGATTAATAAGCAATTATCTTAAATGCCGTTCGACGATTTAAAGCTCTACCCTCTTTTGTATCATTATCAGCAATAGGTTTAGTATCGGCAAAACCTTTATATTTTAAGCGGTTTTTATCAATACCTATGCCTATTAAATAATCATAAACTGCTTTTGCCCTGTTTTCCGATAATATTTTATTATGCGAAAATGTTCCTGTATTATCTGTATGACCTTGTATTTCAATGCTTATTTTTGGATTTTCTTTTAAAAATCCGAATAAAATATTTAGTTCGGGGTAGGATTTCGGTTTCAGGTCATATTTATCAATATCGAAAAATATATTTCTTAAAACAAAAATATTTCCGGCAATAACAGGTTGTAAAGGAATTTTTACAAGGATATTACTGTCCGGTAAATATAAATTTTCAGAATAAGGTAAAAAACCTTTTTTTAATACATTAAAAGCGTAGCTTTTATCAGGAGCAAGACTAATTAAAAAATCACCGCTTAATTTATCCGATACTGTTTGATATACGCTACTGTCTTCCAAAGAAGTGATTTTGACTTCTGCCTGCAGTGGCTCTTTTGTTTTTGCATGATACACCAAGCCTTTTGCAAAAATAGTTCTTCCCGGACGAATTTTGTCATACAATTCAAAACGGTAAATATCTTTTTGCCCGTAACCGCCTTCCATATCCGAAGAAAAAAGTCCCAAGGTGCCATCTGCCGTAACAATCAGGCTTTCTTCATTAAAATAGGTATTTATCGGATAGCCCAGATTAACAGGTGCTGACCATTTTCCGTTTTCATCTTTACGTGCTAAAAACATATCACTGCCTCCCATTCCTGGATGCCCGAAAGATGAAAAATAGAGTGTTTTTCCATCGTAATGAATAAAAGGTGCCAGCTCGTCTTCTTTGGTGTTTATACTATCGCCCAAATTTACAGGGGCAGACCATTTTCCGTTTTCCTGCAATTGACTGTACCATATATCAAAAGCTCCTTTTCCACCCGGTCGGTTGCTTACAAAATAAATACTGTGTCCGTCAGCAGATAAAGAGGGTTGTGTTTCTTTGTATTTAGTGTTTACCGGAACACCCATATTTATGGGTTTTGTCCAGTGCTTACCGATTTTATGTGAGATATAAATATCGCAACTGCCCACACCGTCTGTGCGCAAACAAGCCGTAAAAACCATTGTGTGTCCGTCTGCCGAAACAGATTGTGCCCCTTCACTTTTAGGGGTATTTATCGGAGCCCCGATATTTTGTGCTTTTTGCCATTCATTGTTCTGCCTTACTGAGTAAAACAAGTCCTCAGGAGTATTTTTTTTTCGATCGCTGCGCGTAAAAGTTAAGGTTTTTCCATCGGCTGTGAGGCTAGGCCAATATTCGCTCAAAGGACTGTTAATACCCGCTCCCATATTTTTCGGATTAAACGGAACTTTATGCTTTAGCATATTTTCGGCAAAATTACAACTTTCAATTTTGCTTTTGATGTAATTTACATGTCTTTTTGATTCTTTTTCGAAGGTTAGAAATTTATTATAATCAGCTTTTGCTTTGCTGTATTGCCCTGTTTGCAATTCCAAATCAGCTTTACGTAAATAAATCATCGGAAAATAATTTTTGTCGATTTCCAAAGCCTTTTCAAAATGCTCAATTGCCTCTTTTTTGTTTCCTTGCTCGTAGCTGATTTCGGCAAGAAGCACATAAGCATCAAGAAATTTCGCATCAATTTTCAGCGCAGTATATAAATTTTGTCTGGCACGGGCGTAATACTGCAAATTATAGTTCTGCAAAGCAGTTTCAAACTCTTTAACCGCCTTTTTTTTGTTTGAATAATACTTATTTTGGGCAAAAACTGCTTGTAACGAAAGGATAAAAATAAAAAGTAGGATAATTCTTTTCATGCATCAAAGATAAATACTAAAAACCGGAAAACAATATTTCGTAATCAAATAACTCATTACCAGCCCTCAGTCTCCAGAACCCAGTTCCAAGTATCCGGTTACTAATATACCAATAACTAGTTACGAAACATTCAACACTCAATAAAAATAACTCATTCCAAACTTTTAACAATTCATCCTGAAAATTTAACGGTTTGGTAAGTATATTTTTCCAGGCTTAGTATTCCGGCGGATATTTGTATCAAAATTACAAAAAATCAGTCATGAGAAAAATAGCAATTTTAGTTTTAGTTTGCCTTAGTTTCATAAATATAAATGCACAACAAATTATCAAAGGAAAAATAAGCGATAAGAAAGGTAATGCAATTACCGGTGCCAATGTTTACATAAAAAACACGTATTATGGAACATCAAGTGATTCAAGCGGCAATTTCAGTTTTAAATTTGAAAAAACCGGTGCAGATACGCTTGTTGTAAATTTTATCGGTTATAAAACCTACGAACAAAGTATTGACCACTCTAAACTACAAAACCTTAACATTAGTCTCAGCGAAAGTACCAATAAGTTGAATGCAGTAGTAATTACAGCAGGTGCTTTTGAAGCAAGCGATGTAAAAAAAGCAGCGAGTATGACCGCCCTGGACATTGTTACCACAGCAAGCAGCGAAGCAGATTTATACGGAGCATATAACACAATGCCGGGTACTCAGAAAGTAGGTGAAGAGGGAGGTTTATTTGTTCGCGGTGGCGATGGGTATGAAACAAAAACCTATATGGACGGTGTACTTGTTCAGAATCCCTATTCTGCAAGTATGCCTGATTTACCCTCAAGGGGGCGTTTTTCGCCTTTTCTTTTTGAAGGAACTGTATTTAGCACCGGGGCTTATTCTGCCGAATACGGGCAGGCACTATCATCTGTTTTAATTCTTAATACCAAAGGTATTGCAGATAAAAGTTCAACGGAAATCAATTTGCTTTCGGTAGGGGCAGGTGCTTCGCATACCATTGCAAGGGAAAAAATGTCGCTTACATTATCAGCAGATTATCAAAACCTTACACCTTATTTTAGTTTGATAAAACAGGATGTAGATTGGAAAAAGGCTCCCGAAAGCTATAACGGCAATATAATTTTCAGAAAAAAAACAAGCAAAACCGGAATGATAAAATCTTATCTGTCCGGAAGTCTGTCGGAAAGCCGGCTAGCTTATCCGAACTATGAAATTGGTAAAAAACAACTGATAAATCTGCTCAACAAAAATGCGTATGGAAACACGGTTTATTCCGATATGATTTCATCAAAGATGAAAATAAAAGCAGGTGTTTCCTATAACTATAATCTGGATAATATTGACCTGGACGAAGATAATGTTTCAACACAGGAACATGCAGTACAGTCGGTTTTAAATTTTAAATATTTCTACAATGATAATTTGCTTATAAAATTCGGTACGGAAATATATAATTTTAATTATCAACAGGATTATTTTGATAATGGCTTAAACAAAGTATTTAAAACACAATTTAATAATACACTGTATTCATCGTTTGCAGAAGCAGAAATAAAGTTAAGCAGCAAATTTGCAGCACGTATTGGTGGAAGATTTGAGCACTCAACAATATCAAACCGGACAAATATAGCTCCGAGGCTTTCATTTGCATTAAAAACAAGTACATACAGCCAGTTTTCATTAGCATACGGAGTATTTTTTCAGACAGCTCAAAACGATTTTTTAAAGTTTAATCATGATTTAAAGCCGGAAAAAGCCACACACTATATTGCAAACTGGCAGTACGAAGTAAATAATCGTCTTTTCAGGGCAGAAGCCTATTACAAAAATTATCAGGATTTAGTAAAGTATAAATTTTTAAACGCCCCTGATAAAAACTCGTACAATAACTCAGGCAAAGGCTATGCAAAAGGCTTTGATATTTTTTGGCAAGATAAAAAGACTTTTAAAATGGCTTTTTACAGAATTTCTTATTCCTATTCTGATACAGAAAGAGACTACCTGAACTACACAACACAGGCAGCTCCGGTTTACAGCTCAAAACACAATGCTGCATTTGTTTACAATCAGTGGATTAATAAACTGTCATGCTATATTGGGTTAACTTACTCATATTCAAGCGGGAGACCTTATTTTAACCCGAATAATCCGGATTTCCTTTCAGACAGAACACAGGGAAACCATGATCTAAGTTTTAATGCAAGTTATTTAACCGAGTTTTTCGGAGGCTCGGCAGTAGTTCATTTTTCGGTAAGTAATGTGCTTGGATTTGATAAGGTTTACGGATACAGATATGATGGTTTGCCCAATGAGCGTGGTGCGTATGAAGCACATCCGGTTGAACCTGCTGCCAAAAGATTTATGGTACTGGTTTTGATGTTAAAATTCTAATAATCAATATATTATGTGAGAAATCAATTTATAAACATTTAAAAATCAAGAAAAATGAAAAAATTAACATTAGTATTCGTATTAAGTCTGACCTTATCAGGCGTATTTGCACAGAAATCAGTGTATGAAACTGAAATGAAAAAAAATATCGATTTATTGTATGTGGCAAAAAACTTATCGGAGTATCAGAAAGTTGCCAATAAATTTGATTTAATTGCCAATAAAGAAACCACTAAGTGGTTACCTCTTTATTATGCAAGTTTCACAAGAATTTTAATGAGTTATAGCGAAAAGGACGAAGACAAAAGAGATGCTCTGTTAGATGAAGCTCAAAAGCCTTTAAATAAAGCACTTAAAATTAAAGAAAATGAGAGCGAACTTTTGGTTTTGCAAGGAATGCTTTATCAGGCAAGAATCAGTGTCTCACCAATGGTGAGAGGGTATAAATACTCAACACTCTCAAATAATTCATTAAATGAAGCTAAAAAAATAAATAAAGAGAATCCGAGAATTTATTATCTTGCAGGACTGAATACATTAAATATGCCTTCAATGTTTGGCGGCGGTAAAGAAAAAGCATTACCCTATTTTCAAAAAGCAAAAGAAAAATATGATAAATTTACAGTATCAAATGAATTGATGCCTAATTGGGGAAAATCCGGTAATGAGGAAAAACTTGCATATTGCAATAAATAACAAATATCGCCTCCGCAAACTTTAACCTGCTTTATTCATAAAAAATGACAAAACTCTTGTATTATGCTGATACCAAATTCATAAGACATTCGTGTAAAAAAAACTTTATTTTTGTCATTTTTTACAAGTGTATTTTTTTGAATTCATCTACTTCCTATCCAAGCCTTTGAAATAGAGAACTATGTCAGCAGGCTTCGATAGTCGTATAT
>JALWNR010000229.1 GCA_027083715.1 Bacteroidales bacterium | reverse complement strand
AAGCTTCAACTTCATCGTATATAGCAATAGATGCTACACGTGTTTTCCCTGAAATATTACCACCAATCATCAATACAACGCCAAACTCACCAATGGTGTGTGCAAAACTTAATACCATCCCGGTAAAGATTGCCGGTTTAATATTGGGTAATAATACTTTTTTTAGAATAGTAAATGATGATTTTCCCATAGTTTGCGCTGCTTCAATCAAATTTTCGGGTATTGCTCTAAAACCTGAAACAATGGGGTGTACCATAAACGGAAAACTAAAAATTACCGAAGCAAAAATTAAACCTTCAAAAGAAAAAACCAGTTGTAAACCAAGTGTTTGATTAATAAAATGCCCAAAAAAGTTATTTGGGCTAAATGCCAAAAGTAAATAAAAACCCAATACGGAAGGAGGAAGCACTAATGGCATACTTACTAATGAATCAACAATAAATTTATACTTAAATTTTGAAAATGACAGCCAATAAGCTACCGGTATCCCAATAATCAGTAAAATAAAAGTAGTTATTGATGCTAGTTTAAGAGTAATGAAAATGGGTGTCCAATCAAAATTCATAAGCAACACTAATTAAAGATGAAAGTTCAAAATTAATAATAAACAAAAATAGGAGTCCAAAAAATGAACTCCTATTTAAAAATCATCTATAAAAATAAATTTACATTTTTTTTCTTGTAGAGTAATTTATTTTTAAGGCTTGTGCCTTTCTTAACTCTTGTTTAATATCAGTGATAATTCCCATTTTAACATCCATATCAGCTTTAATTGATGTGGTCATATATGGGATATCAGCTTCATCCATCTTTTCGCGTTCAGCAGAAATATAGTTTACCACATCCGAAACAGCCGAAATTTCATCATTTAGCTGAAGTCTGGGTTCTGTACCCAATTTTGCCTGATAAGCTTTAATCGGAGCACCGACATAAATATAACTTACCAGAGATTTTTTTTCAAGCTTTTTAATTTCAGTTGCTTCCGGAAGGCGAACTCTAATTTTTAAGTCCACTTCGCGCATAGTAGTTGATACCATGAAGAAAAACAAAAGCATAAAAACAATGTCCGGTAACGATGCTGTTGAAATTGCAGGCATACCGCCTTTTCCTTTACGTTTAAATCTAGCCATATTATTTTCCTCCTACATTTCTAGGTTCAGCTTCTGATATTGTCATTGGGTAAATTTTCTTAACTGCGTCTTGCTGCTCCTTTGATAAATCTTTATATTTTTTACCCCATTGTTTCATCGCAAACTCATCACGTAATTCATTAAAAGCACGAACTAACTCATTCTGAACTTCAATGTATTTACTGTATGATGTACCATTATCATTCTGTAAAGAAACCACACCTTTTGAAACCATCATTTTTCCAAGAAGAGGAATATCTTTTTCTTTCTTTTCAGAAAGATTTGGGTTATTGTTCGGATTTTTAATGAATTCTTTAACACCATCACAGATTTTATTAACAGGCATTAACTCACCTTCAACCGCCACCTGATTATGATAGTTAATGGAAACCACATAAACGTTTCTTTCTTTAATTTTTTCATCGTTTTTTTGTTTTTCCTGAATAGGTGGTAATTTACGTGTAATACCCGAATCAACGTCCATGGTAGTTGTTACCAAAAAGAAAATGAGCAGCAAGAAAGCAATGTCCGCCATTGAACCTGCATTAATTTCCTGAATAGGTCTTGCCATAATTGAAAATATTTAAAGCTGCCCAAATTAATTTTCAAGGCAGCCGGATTATTTATTTAAAAACTTTTGAAATACCATCATAAAGGATACTTCCTATAGCAATAGTAATCAACAAATAGGCTGTATTAAGCAATGTTCCAGCAAACTTTAAGGTTCCCGGAACATTATCTTTTCCTTCATAGCCCGGAAGATTAAGTACTGTATCATCGGCCATTGTATAAGCAATGAATACTACAACGGCAATTATACCAATAGATATTAATGTTTTAACAGCCTCTTTAGGTTGTGTAAACATTTTTACTAAGGGAAATATAATTGCAGCAGCAGCAGCAATACCCAATAGAATATATGCCCAATACATGAACATATCTAAAGTACTCCCGTACAATTCTATTTGCGTATCAAAATCAGTTCCTTCCTCAATTCCGGCAGTTGCTTTTGCAAACATTATGAGTAAAATTACGGATATACCCATAAGTACGTAAAGCAAAACTGAAGTTATTTTTGATATATTATTCATACGATAATTTTTTAATATATTTAGCTTTGAAAAAAATGAAAAATACCTTATTTAGGTAAAAAGCTTCAAAGCAAATTATTTTTTAGTATTGTATTTTACTAAAATATCGATTAATGAAATAGAAGCATCTTCCATTTGGTTTACAATGCTATCTACCTTAGATACGATATAGTTATAAAAAATTTGAAGGATAATTGCAACAATCAAACCGGAAACGGTTGTAATCAAAGCAACTTTAATACCACCTGCAACCAATGCCGGAGAAATATCACCTGCAGCCTGAATTGAGTCAAATGCATCAATCATACCGATAACAGTACCCATAAATCCAAGCATAGGAGCTAAGGCAATAAATAAAGCCAACCAAGATAAGCCTTTTTCCAAAAGTCCCATTTGAACACTTCCGTATGCAATAACTGATTTTTCAACCATATCAATACCTTCGTCAGAACGGTCAAGTCCTTGATAGAAAATACTTGCAACAGGGCCTCTTGTGTTACGACAAACTTCTTTTGCCGCCTCAATACCACCTTCGTCTAATGCAGTCTCAATGTTACTTAATAATTTTTTAGTATTGGTACTTGCTAAATTCAAATAAATAATTCTTTCAATAGCAATTGCCAAACCAAGAATAAGTGCCAATAAAACTGTGGTCATAAATGAAGCACCACCTTCAATAAATTTCTTTTTAATTTGTTGATGCATGGGTACTTCACCTTCCTGTAAGCCTTCTTTTACTTCTGTTGTTGCTTCATCAACAGTAGTGGCAGGTACAGAGTCTTGTACCGTTTGATCAACAGTTTCGTTCTGAGTTGTATCCTGTTCATTTTGAGCATACACAACAGTATTTGCTCCTAAGAGCATCCCGATTATGGCTACAAGCGCAAAAAATTTTTTCATAGTCGATCTTTTGAATTTTTAAATTTAATTAATACTTATTATTTATTTTAATTATATCCTATGTTCTGCGGAGAGAGTGGGATTCGAACCCACGATACCCTTTTGAGGTATACACACTTTCCAGGCGTGCGCCTTCGACCACTCGGCCACCTCTCCTTAATGACCTATACGAAGGACAATTTTACGTGCCGAAATTATAAAAAAAAATCTATTATGAAAATTTTCATTCAATAATTATACCTTTTCTTTTTAACAACACATTTTTAATTGCTACACAAATAACAGTGATTATCTACTAAACCATATTAATAACTATTTTTATCATAACAATCATTGTTTTGTTTAAAACACTAATACACAAAACACTATAATTCTTCAATAACTTAATATTGGCTCAGTTCCTATTTTTGTATGACAAATATAAAAGGTTTTTTTTCAAATAAAAAAGTTTTAACGCATTAATAATCATTTGTTAATGTTATTTCACCGGCGATTGACCTTTGCAAATAACTTTTTACCTCTGAAATATTTAAATCTTGTCCCAGTAAAAACATCAATTTAGTAATGGCTGCTTCGGTAGTCATATCACCACCGCTCACCACTCCAATTTCCGAAAAACGTGCACTGGTTTCATATCTTCCCAGCTCTACACTTCCAGCATTGCATTGTGTGATGTTTAAGATAATTATATCATTATCAACGGCTTCTTTTAATAAGTTGATAAACCAATCATCCGTTGGTCCGTTTCCAGAGCCAAAAGTTTCCATTACAATGGCTTTTAGTCCTTTTGCCGATAAAACTGCTTGTACAAATTCTTTTTTAATTCCCGGAAACAATTTTAAAATACCAATATTAGCATTTAATTTTTTATTAATTTTAATGAGTTTGTCATGCTTAGGATAATGAATGGCATCATAATTATATTTAATATGTATCCCAACATTTGCCAAAGGTGGATAATTGGGTGATTCAAAAGCATCAAAATATTCTGCATTATATTTGCGTGTCCGGTTCCCTCTATATAAATAATTTTCAAAGTAAATACATACTTCAGGTACTACAGGTTTTCCGTTTCGTCTGGCAGCTGCAATTTCTATAGATGTAATGATGTTTTCTTTACCATCAGTTCTGATAGTCTCAATGGGGAGTTGTGAGCCGGTGAAAATTATCGGCTTATGCAAGTTTTCCAGCATAAAACTCAGGGCAGATGCAGAATAAGACATGGTGTCTGTTCCGTGCAAAATAACAAAACCATCGTATTTATCATGATTTTCCTGAATAATTTTAGCCAGTTTTATCCAGACCTCCGGATGAATGTCGGATGAATCAATGGGTTTATCAAATGAAATACTATGTATTTTGTAACCAAATCTTTTTAAAGCCGGTACTTTTGCTGAAATATGATCAAAATCAAATGCACGCAAAGCTCCTGTTTCCGGATCATTAATCATTCCAATAGTTCCACCGGTATAAATTAATAGTATTGAAGGTTGTTTATTCATTTTTTTAAAAAAACATAAATTTAATGATTATCAAGCTTATAATCCAAATAAAACCTCTGCATTTTTAGTAGTAATATTAGCCACTGTTTGTAAATCTACATTATATATTTCTGCTATTTTTTCTGCGATAAATAGTAAATAAGCACTTTCGTTACGTTTTCCTCGTTTGGGAGTTGGTGCAAGGTAAGGCGAATCCGTTTCTAAAACTAAATGTTCCAAACCTATTTCTTTAACCACTTCGGGCAACTTAGAGTTTTTGAATGTTACGATACCCCCAATTCCTATTTTAAATCCTTTGTAGGATAATATTTTACGGGCTTGAGCTTTATTGCCGGTAAAACTATGAAAGATCCCTTTTAATGTATCATCGTTTAACTCATCAATTATTGAAAAAATTTCATCAAAAGATTCGCGAGCATGAATAATTAAAGGTAAAGCTGTTTTTTTTGCCAAATTAATTTGAAAACGAAAAACCTCAATCTGTTCTTTTAAAAATGTTTTATCCCAATAAAGATCAATACCTGTTTCTCCAATTCCATAGTATTTCTCTTTTTCAAGCATATATTCCACATGCTTTAATTCGTCTTTAAAATTCTCTTTTACCGAAGTGGGATGCAAACCAATCATCGGGAAACAAATATCAGGATATTTTTTTGCCATTTCAAGAACCAATGCAGTTGTAGAGCTGTCAATATCCGGTAAAAATATTTTTTTAACTCCGTTATCTATTGCATTTTGTACTGTTTGGTCTCTATCATCATCAAATTGCTCTAGAAATAAATGAGCGTGTGTATCAATTAAAAACATTTTAAAGTTCTATTTATTTTAGCGGCAAAAATATATTTTAATATTATGA
>JALWNR010000228.1 GCA_027083715.1 Bacteroidales bacterium | reverse complement strand
GAATGTGGTTTTAGGCGATCTTACCGCAATGGGCTATGAAATAAAAGAAGGATTAAATACAGACGATATTATTATTACCGCAGGATTGAGCTTTATGTACGATGGCAGAAAGGTAAAATTACTCGAAGAAAAATAGGTTTCCTTTAAAAAATATTATAAATGAATTTAACAAAATTAACATTAAATAACAGCAGGATTACGATTATTGCACTTCTGATAGTCAGCGTTGTAGGTATCAGCAATTATTTTGATTTGTCGCGCGATAGTATGCCGCCTTATACTATTAGAGTAGCCAGTGTAATTACCCGTTTTCCCGGTGCAAATCCGCAAAAGGTTGAATCTTTGGTTACGGATAAACTTGAAGAAGCCATTCGTGAAATGGTAGAGGTAAAAACTATTGAAAGTGAGTCAAGAACCGGTTTGTCTGTAATTGTTGTATATCTGAAAGATTATGTAAATAAAGAAGATTTACAGCCCGTTTGGGACGAGCTTAAAGATAAAGTAAACGAAGTACGTCCGCAACTTCCGCAAAACATCATGGGTCCGATAGTGAAAGATAAAGACGTTGGGACGGTATTTGGAATAATTTTGGGAGTTACCAGCGATGGTGTACCCTACAATAAATTAGAAGATTATGCCGATGATATACGGGATAAGTTGTTGCTTTTGCCTGATGCAGCAAAAGTAAAATATGGCGGTGTGCAGGAAGAACGAATTATTATCGAATTTGACGATCAGCAACTTTCGCGCTACGGATTAAATGCCATGAAACTCAAAGGTATTATTTCAAGTACTAATATTCTTTATCCGGGCGGAGAAGTTAATGTAGGCAAAAAACGAATTATTTTGGAGCCAACAGGTAGTTATGAAAATATCGAGGATTTAAAACGGACTTTAATTCCCACAGGAACAGGCTCTACGGTTTTTCTGGGAGATATTACAAAAATACACAGAGATTACATCAGCCCGAAAGAAAAAATTGTAAAAGTAAATGGCAAACCGGCTATTGCCCTGTTTATGTCCTTAAAAAAAGGGGCGAATATTGTCCGTTTGGGTAATGATGTGCAAAAACTCATTCCTGAAATAAATGCTACATTACCTGTTGGCGTTGAATTGGTAAGAATTGCTTCGCAAGACCAGATAGTGAATAAACAGGTAAATAATTTTTTAATTAGTCTTTTGCAATCTGTGGTGATTGTGCTGGTGGTAATGTTGTTTTTTCTTGGGTTTAGAACAGGTTCTTTGGTGGCAACATTGATACCGATGGTTATTGTTTCTACATTTTTCTTTTTAAATCTGTTTGATTTAGGATTAAATAAAGTATCTCTGGCAGCACTGATTATCTCTTTGGGATTATTTGTCGATAATGGCATTGTAATGGCTGAATCAATACTGGTGCGTGTGCAAAACGGACAAAGTGTATTTCAGGCAAGTGTAGATTCATGCAAAATCTTGATTATTCCACTGTTGATTTCAACACTGACCACTTCATCAGCCTTTTTATCATTTGCTCTTGCCGAAACCCCGATGGGTGAAATGGCTTCGCCACTATTTTCGGTAGTAACCATTTCATTGTTGAGCTCATGGTTTTTAACTTTTACTTTTATTCCGCTACTTGCTTTGCTTATTGTAAAAGTAAAGCAGAATCAAAAAGAGGAGAAAAAGAGCAAGGTGGACGAGCGCATGGAAAAAGTAAATTTATGGTACAACAAAATTTTACTTAAAGTATTGAACAAACAAGTGCCTTTTTTAATGCTTATTTTGGTTTTATTTGTGCTTGCTATTGCAGCAATGCCTTTTTTACCATTTAAATTAGTGCCCGATAGCGACCGTAATTTAGTAACCGTTGATGTGAAATTCCCTTCGGGAACACAAATTGAAATTACCGAAAAAGCAGTTGCTCAAATTGAAAAATACATTTTAGACTCGCTTGTTGTGAAACAAGAAGATGATAAACCGGGTGTATTGGATTTTTCATCATTTATAGGTGAAGGACCTGAACCTTACGATTTGGGATATTTTAAAAACGAAGCCAATTCAAGCTATACGCACATGTTGTTGAATACTACAGGCGATATAGATAATGACTATGTAATTGCCAAATTGGATCATTATTGTTTTAATAATTTCCCTGATGCGGATATCCGTGTAAATCGTTTGACCGGAGCCGGAGCATCGGGAACACCGGTTGAAATACGAGTTTCGGGTAATAATCCTGAAAAACTGGCCATTATTACCAAAAAACTAAAAGAACAGTTGGTAAATACACCCGGCACCAAAAATATTACCGATGATTGGGGTCCAAAAATCAAAAAACTGATTGTGAAAATTAATGAAGATAAAGCACAAGCGGTAGGATTAACCAATAAAGATATTGCAATTGCTTTAAGTGCCGGTTTATCGGGTTTTAAAGTGGATAATTTTCGCGAAGCCGATAAAAGCATTCCTATTTATATAAAAGTAAAGAATAGCGACGAGTATGATATAAAAACAGTTGAGAATTACAATATATTTTCGCCTATGACAAGGCAAAATGTTACCCTCTCGCAAGTAGCTGATGTTGTGGTTGATTGGCAATTTGCTAAAATTATACGTAAAGATTTAAGGCGAACAATGACCGCAGGAGCTTATTTACAGCCCGGATATACAGCTAAAGATATTTTTGCGGCACTAACACCGTGGCTCGAAGAACAAAAAACCGGCTGGCCCGACGGATACAAATATGATTTTGGAGGTGAAGATGAAGATACTGCAGATAATTTGGGAGCCATTGTTGTTTGGTTGCCTCTTTCATTTGGATTAATTTTACTTTTATTGGTATTACAATTTAATTCGATACGAAAATCGTTAATTGTTTATACCACTATCCCGATTGGGATTATCGGAGTGGTGTTTGGCTGGTATGTCGGGCACTCGTTTGTGAGTTTCTTTGGAATTTTGGGGGTAATTGCATTGGCGGGTGTGGTCATTAACAATGCCATTATCCTGATTGACCGCATTGATGTGGAAAAAGAAGAAGATCCGAATATCTCACCACAAGAAGCTGTATTGAAAGCTGCAAATCATAAATTTCGTCCGGTAATTCTTACAACCCTTACTACCTCATTGGGTATGTTGCCTTTATTGTTTGGTGGTGGTTTACTTTGGGAACCCTTATCTTTGGCAATAATCTTTGGATTGTTATTCGGAACAGTAATTATTTTGTTGTACGTTCCGGTAATTTACTCCTTATTGTTTAAGGTGAAGTTTAAGGACTATAAGTTTGATCCAAAAGTTTTGGAGCATTAATTATTATTTAAATTTAGTTAGGGTGCAAAATATTTAAGCGATATACTTATCAAAGTAAAATATTTTGTACCTTTATTTTATTAAATAACTGTTTAAAATTGAATGTTTGTCAATATTGAAGTGTTTAATATCTGGTCTTTATACAAACTTTTTTCTACAAATGAATATCCTAAACCATCTGTTGTAATATCCCACAGTTTACCACGCATAAAAACATTTACTCCTGCACGGAAATTATAGTTGTGAAACCTGCCTGCCATAGCATATTTTTCCCAAGCCTGACGTTCTGTGATTTTGTTAATGTATTTTAAATCAATATCTTTTGGATTAGCATAGCCGCTATAACCTTTCCATTTTGTGTTCATAAGCCCGTTTGGTGTCATAAACGATGGAATGGCAATTAATTCGCAGTTTTTGTCTTGAAAATGTTTATATACCTCATCATACCAGCTATCTGCACAGATAATAATACCTAATTTGCCGGCAAGAGTTTCATAAACCGGTAATTTATCAATCTTTCCTTCGGAAAGAAAGTTTTGCTCGTTTTTTGTAGGAAATACTTTTAGGGTAATTTTAGGATCGATACTTCCGTCAGGATGAAATAAAAAGGAAACATTATATAAATTGCCCTGTTGCGGGATGATATTATTTTCTTCCACTTTGGGATTGGGTAAAACAATAGAGCCTCCAACAATTGTCAGATTATATTTTTTTGCTAATGCAGACAATACATCACCGTAAATTTTTGCCATTTTACCGGCTTTCATCCTAAAAACTGCATCGCGTACCTTATCTTTTGCCGTTGCAGAAAAATATGAGCTTACAAACGAAAATAAATTACTTTTTATCATTGTTTCCATAGCTTGCTGAATATCAGGGGCAGAATAAACACTGTTTTTTTCTTCTGCTGCTACTAGCCATGTGCCAATGTATTCAGGTAAAACCACAATAGTGTTTTCATGCAACCAGTGTCTTGATTTAGCTTCCAGAAAGTAATATTCCAGTTTGCCGGCAAAAGCTGCAGCCGTTTGATAATCTTTTGGTTCCATCAAAGGCTGAATTGCTAAAAAATTACCTTTAATTAAAGTATCGCGATGTTGGTTTACCACTAACATACCCACATGGGTTTCCGGTATTTCCGCTTCACGTCCTGTATTTGCCCAAAAGTTATAGCCAATAATGGCAATGATTATAATAACACTTATTACTATTACGGTTTTTCTCATTATTATTTTAATAAATTGTACTATTATTGGTTGGATGATAGAAAAAGAATACCAAGAACCTTATCAACTTTCAGCTTTACAAACTTTCAGTTTCTTACTCAAAACTACTCTTAAAATTTTTCAAATACTCTGTCCATTTTTGGGTTTTATATGCATTGTCTCCAACAAAATGGATTAGGGGCTCAAAAGTTTCGGGAGTCATGTATTCTTGCTTTTTATCCAGAAATTTACCGTTTTCATCGAATACTAAAAATGCAGGGAATACCATTTTCCCGTTTAAAAAACTAATTGCTAATTGATGATAACCATGAGCTTGATTTTCGTTGATAAAGGTTTGCCCAAATAAATGAACGGTATCTTTCATTTTCACATCGATATTTACAGGATAAAATTTTTCATTTAAATATTTAGCAATTACCGGATCATTATAAGTCTTTAATCGCATCATCGTACAACTTATGTTGTAATTATTGTACAAATTGACAAATATCTTTTTATGTGATTTTTTAGCCATTTCAAAAGCTTCTTCAATGGGTTTCCATTTTACCAAAACACGACTCATAATTTGCTTTTTCCCCGGCGGGTATGTCTTAAAGTAATACTTTTTATAATCTGAATAAGGCAGGGCTTTATTTGCATTTTCTGCATAATAAATTAACATAGGGAAAATATGATCACGGTTTTTGAAACCTTTATAAACAGAGCCCACCGCTTCACGCGAAAAAATTACCGAAGATGGAGCGTAAGGTATTGTATCACCTGCTAACTTAAAAGCTAAATCATGAATATCTTGATTTCTACCCGTATTTGTATAATCTTTGCCATCAAAAAAGCGTATTGTATCTTTTGAATGAATATTTAATTTTACAGGATAAAAAAGAACGTTTAAATAATTGGCAACTTCTTCTAAACCAAATGTTTGATTGAGCATAAGTAGCGATGAGTCATTATTGTCGTATAGAAATATAT
>JALWNR010000227.1 GCA_027083715.1 Bacteroidales bacterium | reverse complement strand
GATACAAGGCATCGTATTCCGCCGACATATTATTATATTTCAAGGAATTCGTAACGAAGTAGATGCTTAAAGAGAATTTCAAGCGACACCCAACCTTTAGCCTCATGAGCCGAAGGCGAATAAATTTGAGTGCGTTTGTTTTGTTGAAAAACTTGCTTAATATTTTGATAATAAGAATATTGTAGTGTATTTATAACAAAAGCGGTGAATTTTGCGGGTTAATTGATTATCAGTAATTAAATTTATTTTCTGAATTAAATACTTAAATATGATTCTTTACGAAGTAAAAAACAGAATTGCATATATTACGCTCAATCGACCTGAAAAAAGAAATGCTTTAAACGATGAAATGGTCAATCAACTATTTAGTGCATTGAAAAATGCAGAAAATGACAAAAAAGTAAAAGTTATTATATTAAAGGCTGTTGGTGAAGCTTTTTGTGCCGGCGCAGATTTAGCCTATCTTAAAAAACTCAATAACTTTACATATCAGGAAAATCTTACTGACTCCTTACAATTAAAAAATATGTTCCGGCAAATTTATACCATGCCTAAAGTGGTTATTGCACAAGTTGAGGGTCATGCCATTGCAGGTGGAGCAGGTTTAGCAACAGTTTGCGACATTGTTTTCTCTGTTCCTGATGCAAAATTTGGTTTTACCGAAGTTAAAATTGGTTTTGTTCCGGCAATTGTAAGTATTTTTGCCATCAGAAAATTCGGCGAAAGTAAAACTAAAGAGCTGCTTTTAACCGGTAATTTATTTAATGCAGATGAAGCAAAGGATATAGCTTTAGTAAATTTTATTTCAGATAAAAAAAATATAGAAAAAGATGTACATAAGTTTGCAGAAAGTTTAGTCCAAAAAACATCGGCAAATTCATTAGCTCTTACTAAAAATCTCATTAACCAAATTCAAAATAAAAATTTGGATGAAGCTTTAAATTTTGCGGCAGAACTGAATGCAAAAGCCAGAGATAGTGAAGATTGCAAAAAAGGAATTTCAGCATTTTTAAATAAAGAAAAAATAATTTGGTAGTTATTATTATTGAAAAATATTTGCCTAACTTATTAAAATACACAGAAAATATATATATTAGCCGTTCATAGAAATATAATTATTAGGAATACCAACAGTAAATTAATTCACACAACAAGTTGATTTTTAATACTTTGTAAAACTGCTTGTTGTAAACACTGATTATAAACACCATTATATATTCTAAAACTTAACAAAGTATTGTAATGTACAACAAAATCATTTTAAAATATTTCTCTGTTATAACTTGGATAATTGTTGTACTTTTTGTTTTGCAATCTTGTAATTCGGAAATATCGGGCAAAAAATTAAAACAAGGAAAAATTGAATATAAAATCAACTATCTGGATGATGTGCGCCAAAAGCCTTTAATTGCACTTCTCCCTCATAAAATGATTACCGTTTTCAAAAATAATTCAACATATAGTGTAGTTGAAGGATTTTTATTTAAGCTGATTTATATCACCAATCATTCTAAGGGACAGAATATTACTCTTTTTCAAGTACTGGATAAAAAATATATGTATTTTGCCGATACAGCCCAAACACCTTTTGGCTATCAAGTTGATAAAGATTTGGAAATAATTCCTACAAACAAAGAAAAAACAATAGCCGGCTATAAATGCAAACATGCTTATGCTGTTTTCCCCGGACAAAAAGATACACTAGAAATCTATTATACTGATGAATTAGGAATAAAAGACCCCAATTGCAACAATCCATATAAAAAAATAAAAGGTGTATTAATGGAGTTTACCGTAAATATGTTAGATATTAACATGAATTTTAAAGCAGAAAAAGTTAAAAAGAAAAAAGTGGACTCCAAGCTTTTTAAAGCACCGGAAGGCTATAAAGTAATCAGTAAAAAAGAAATGGAAGATATTGTTGATCAATACAACAACATACCCAAAGAAGAATAACAACACACTATTATACAAATCATTACACGAATTCATTATTTTAGATAAATAAATTTAACATTTTTACAAGTTTTTATTACTTTTGCCAATAAATTAACCCAAATATTGAAAAAAGGAAGGATTATTATTAATGGCAGTAAAAAAAACAAATACAAGCAAAAAAACAACAAGGAAACGAAAAGCTCCTTCAAAGAAAAAACAAAGCGAATCGTTTGTTCATAAAGCAAAAACAACTTATAACGATGGGCGCACAAGACTGCTGTTGGCAAGTTTATCGCTTTTTTTTGCTTTTATGATATTTCTGGCATTTACTTCTTTTCTGATAAGTTGGGAAAACGATCAAAGCTTGCTTGATGCAAAAGACTATTTATCAAACCCCAATATTATTGCAAACAATTTTGCCGGTAAAATGGGAGCTGCCATTGCGCATTTGTTTATTTTTAAATGGTTTGGCATTGCCTCCTATTCGTTTATTATAGTTTTAACGGTTCTTGGACTATATTTTTTCAATGTACGAAGTATCCCACTGGGAAAAACCATCAAATATTCAATTATTGGAACCTTATGGACATCAGTTACTCTTTCTTTTATCTTTGGGACTAAACATTTAATTCTTGGCGGAGCTCACGGTTATTATATTAGCAGCCTCTTAGTTTCATTTCTGGGAACAGCAGGAACTGCCTTTTTATTATTTATCGTACTTGCTGCATTTATTTTGTTTACTTTTGATAATTCATATATCTGGCTTACCGGAGTGTTTGGTATGGATGCCGGTAAAGAACAAGAAAAACTAAAAACCATTACAGCCCAAAACTCAGAGATTGATTTTTCTGATGACACACCCGAAGAATTATCCTTAGGAACAAACATTAATCTAGACACCAATGAATTAATAGAAACTGTCGATAGAAAACACTTGCTTTTACACGACGATGGTAGAGTAGAAAATAAAGAAGGTTTAGGTTTTGAAGTTGAAAATACGGTAAAAACTGATGAAAAAAAATCGGACAAAAAAGACGAATTAGTTTTGAATGTTGAAAAAAATGAAGATATACAAGCTGATGAAATAGAACAAGAACCTTACGACCCGACAAAAGAACTTTCAAACTATAAATTCCCTCCTGTTGATTTATTAGACGATTACAGTGCAGAAGACTCTATTGTTACGCAAGAAGAGTTGTTATTAAACAAAAATAAAATTGTAGAAACACTCAGAAACTACAAAATTGAAATTACCAAGATAAAAGCTACTATTGGTCCTACAATTACACTCTACGAAATTGTTCCTGCTCCGGGGGTACGCATTTCTAAAATTAAAAATTTAGAAGACGATATTGCACTGAGTTTGGCTGCATTGGGTATTCGTATTATTGCTCCAATGCCCGGGCGCGGCACCATTGGTATTGAAGTGCCTAATATGAAACCAAAGATTGTTTCCATGCGCAATGTAATTTCATCACTTAAATTCCAAGAAAGCAAATACGAATTGCCAATTGTTCTGGGAAAAACTATTTCTAACGAATCTTTTGTGGTCGATTTAACAAAAATGCCCCACCTTTTGGTTGCCGGAGCTACAGGTCAAGGTAAATCTGTTGGATTAAATGCAATAATAACCTCACTATTATACAAAAAGCATCCGGCAGAAGTTAAGTTTATTTTTGTTGACCCAAAAAAAGTGGAACTTACCTTGTACGAGCGCATTGAAAAACATTTTCTGGCAAAACTGCCCGATATGGAGGATGCGATTATTACCGATAACCAGCAGGTAATAAATACGCTAAACTCTTTAAGTGTTGAAATGGACAACAGGTACAACCTGCTTAAAGCAGCAGCTGTTCGTAATATAAAAGAGTACAATGCAAAATTTATTAACCGTAAGTTAAACCCTCAAAAAGGACATCGCTTTTTACCTTATCTTATTTTAATAATTGATGAGTTTGCTGATTTAATTATGACAGCCGGCAAAGAAGTAGAAATGCCCATTGCCCGTTTAGCCCAACTAGCCCGTGCTGTGGGTATCCACCTGATTATTGCCACACAGCGCCCCTCAACAAATATCATCACAGGAACAATCAAAGCAAACTTCCCTGCCCGAATTGCTTTTAAAGTGGCTTCAATGATTGACTCTAGAACTATTCTAGACAGTCCCGGAGCCAATCAATTGATTGGACGTGGAGACATGCTTATTTCCGAAGGCAGTGATTTAACCCGTTTGCAATGTGCATTTATAGACACACATGAAGTTGAGCGTATTACCAATTTCATTAATCAACAGCAATCTTTTGGCACAGCACTTATTTTACCCGAATATGATACCGGCGAAGATTCCGGTGCAGGAAGTGTAGATTTATCCAAAAAAGATGAGCTTTTTGAAGATGCTGCACGCATTGTTGTTTTACACCAACAAGGCTCTACCTCATTGATACAAAGAAAATTATCGATAGGATACAACCGAGCCGGTAGAATAATTGATCAGTTGGAAGCTGCCGGTGTGGTAGGCCCTTTTGAAGGTAGTAAAGCCAGACAAGTTTTAATTCCTGATGAATATTCGCTGGAACAATTTTTAAAGAACTTTTAAGATTTATTAACACAATATTTTTAATGTATGCACAGTTTTTGTACTATTGCATGCATTATTTTATTTTCTGAAAATTATAAATCATAAAAAATGAAGAAATTATTATTAACATTTATGGCAGCGGCAATAGTTTTATCGGCTTTTGCCCAAAAAGATGAAGAAGCACGTAAGATTTTAGAAAAAGTAAGTTCCACAACTAAATCATACAGCACCATACGTATTAAGTTTAAATACATCATGGATAATCGTGTTGAAAATATGAAAGACACCACAAAGGGTGTGATCTACCTTAAAGGCGATAAGTTCAAACTATTTTTTAAAGGCAACGAAATTTTTTCCGACGGAACAACGGTTTGGACACATATGCTGGATGCAGATGAAATAACCATCACAAGCGTAGATAATGATGACGATGAATCCTTAAATCCTGCCAATATTTTAACAATCTATGAAAAAGGTTTTAAATATCGCTTCATGGGTGAAATAAAAGATCATGGAAAAACATTTTATCAAATAGATTTATATCCTGAACATCCTAAGGATAAATCTTATTCAATCGTTAAATTAAAAATCGACAAAACAAATTATCATTTAAGTTCTGTAAAAATGGTTGGTAAAGACGGTATTGACTACATTCTGGATTTAGTAGAATTTAAGCCCAATGTAAAAGTTGTGGACAGTATGTTTACTTTTGACCCTTCAAAATACCCTTCGGATATTGAAATTAATGATATGAGAGACTAATAGGTAATTGGTGCTTGTTTATAAAATCAAAAGTGATTGTTACTATAAATTAGGCAAGTATGCAGTTCACAGTAAAAAACAAATTGTGGATTGGGAACTGAGGACTGCATACTTGTAAAGAAAAATTAAAGTTTATCTAATCTTTCAGTCATTCACTCTTTCGATCATTATTAAAACCCTCCCAACTCCATCGTTACTGTAGGTATCAACAATAAAAAAGCAATGACAATAAGGTACAGTAA
>JALWNR010000226.1 GCA_027083715.1 Bacteroidales bacterium | reverse complement strand
AACTTGTCCCGAAAATCAGAATACTTTCCCAAAATATTTGACATAGACCCATTTTTTTATCTGTATAGTTTTAATTGATTAGTGTATAAATTTTATTGATTTGATTTATATTGAAAATTTCCGTTACTTTGTATAAGTATTAACTTAAATTTTTAGAATATGTCAAAAAATAAAAAATTAACAACAGCAGCCGGCAGACCTTATTATGAAAATGAGGATAGCATGACAGTTGGTCGCCGGGGACCCATTTTGTTGCAAGATATTTATTTGCAAGAAAAACTGGCACATTTTAACCGTGAACGTATTCCCGAGCGTGTGGTACATGCAAAAGGAACCGGTGCTTTCGGCACTTTTAAAGTAACTCATGATATAAGCAAATACACAAAAGCGAAAATTTTCAGTAAAGTGGGAAATGAATGTCGTGTTTTTGTTCGATTTTCAACCGTTGGTGGTGAAAAAGGAAGTGCCGATACCGAAAGAGATCCTCGTGGTTTTGCTGTAAAATTTTATACGGAGGATGGTAATTGGGATTTGGCAGGTAATAATACACCGGTATTTTTTATCAAAGATCCCAAAAAGTTTCCTGACTTTGTTCATACTCAAAAACGCGACCCGAAAACAAATTTAAAAAGCCCTACCATGATGTGGGACTATTTCAGTTTAAATCCTGAAAGTCTGCACCAAGTAATGATTCTTTTCAGCGATAGAGGAACACCCGATGGATATAGAAAAATGAACGGCTACGGAAGTCATACATTTTCAATGATTAATGATAAAGGTGAACGTGTTTGGGTGAAATTTCATTTTAAAACATTGCAGGGAAATAAAACACTTACGGCAGAACAAGCCGATGAATTAAAAGGTAAAGACCCAGACTATGCCCAAAGAGATTTAGTGGATGCCATTTCAAAAGGAGATTTTCCAAAATGGGCTTTAAAAATACAGGTGATGACCAATGAGCAAGCAGCTAAATTTAAATGGAATCCGTTTGATGTAACAAAAGTTTGGTCTCATTCGGAATTTCCGTTAATTGATGTTGGGGTAATGGAACTAAATGAAATTCCAGGTAATTATTTTGCTGATGTTGAGCAAGCTGCATTTGAACCTTCAAATATTGTTGATGGTATCGGACTTTCACCGGATAAATTATTACAAGGTAGAATATTTGCTTATCCTGATGCACACAGGTATCGATTGGGGGTAAATTATAATCAAATACCGGTTAATCGTCCGATTAATGAAGTAAATAATCATCAAAGAGATGGATTTATGAGCATAGATGGAAATGGAAAAGATAGTCCGAATTATTTTCCTAACAGTTTTGACGATATTAAAGCTGATAAAAAATACAAAGAGTTAGCTTCTGTTTTGGAATCAAATGTAGCAGATACCTTTAATCGAAATGAAGATGATGATGATTTTTATACTCAACCTGGTGATTTATTCCGGAAGGTAATGACTGATAAAGAACGAAAAAATACGGTTAATAATATAATTAGCTCGATGAAAGGTATTTCCGGAGCACGTGCTGATGAGATTATTCAAAGGCAGTTGTCTCATTTTTATAAAGTAGATAAAAATTTGGCAAAAGATATTGCGAAAGGGCTAAAAGTAAATTTTACTTATAATGATTAAAATAACATAACTTTCTGATAATTAGATGTATTAATAGGTTCTTGAAATACGTAATTGATTAATAATCAGCAAACTAAGACTGTCTCCATTATGCTATAACAATTATTCTGATTTTAAAAAGGGCTCTTAATGAGTCCTTTTTTAGTTAATGATAAAACATAGCTGATACAATAATTTTTGATACTATTCATAATTTACGGATGTCTGCCTGTCCCTGTTAACGGATAGTTTTAAAACATCCGGTCTTGAATAATGACCCGTAGGATCAAAATTTTGTCGTTCTTCATATACCTTATTTATATTAATATTTGCCACAATTAATCTTTCTTCTCCAATTACCGGTTCTACCACCCAAGTGCCATCGGGAGCTGCAATACAAGAACCTCCGTCAGCCATTGTATCGGGTGCACTATTCATAATCAAATCATAATGAGGCATTTCCTTTGGGATATCTTCTTTTCGCATTAATCCCGATACCGAAACTACAAAAGAGCGCGATTCTTTGGCAATAAAAGGGGTAATGTCAACCGTATTTCTATAAGCACCCGGCCAAACTGCAATATGCAAATTTTCACCCAGTCCGTAAAGAGCAGTTCTTGGTAGCGGCATCCAGTTTTCCCAACAATTTAAACCGCCGGCACAAAATTCTTTAATATTATGCACTTGTAAACCATTCCCATCTCCTGCAGCCCAAACAAGCCTTTCTTCATAAGTAGGTTGTAGTTTTCGGTGTACCGATTTTATTTCACCTTTTTCATCAATAAAAATAAGCGAACAGTATAAGCTATGTCCTCCACGGTTTTGTGCACGTTCAATAATCCCAAGGTAAATAGCTAATTTATATTTTTTTGCAAGCACACAAATATCTTTTAAGTCGCCTTTTTCTATTTGTACAGAGTTTGTCAGATAATGAGCATAAAAATCTTTCTGAATTTCTGAATTAAATTCAGCACCACCTGTAAAAGATAGCCAGAATGGATAACCCGGAAGTATCGACTCGCCAAAAACCAGTAAATCACAGTTTTTATTGCCGGCTTCATTTATATACGATTTTATTTTTTCAATGGTTTTTTCTTTATTGAGCCAAACCGGAGAAATTTGTGCCATTCCTATTTTTAGAGAATCTAACTCGTTCATATATTATCAATTAAAACCTTCTGTATTTTTGTGAAATTTCAAATACTTCTTTTAAAATATTTCGTTCTTTTTCGTCAAAAATTTTATTTCTCCTTTTCATAACCACTTCATTAACTTCAAAAGCCTTATTCAGTTTATATTCTTTAAAACCTAAGGCTCCTCCCCACGAAAAAGAGGGAATGAAATTACGCGGAAATCCTGCACCGTAAATATTGGCATTAACACCTACAACAGTTCCCGTGTTAAACATGGTATTAATTCCACATTTTGAGTGGTCGCCCATAATTAATCCGCAAAACTGCAAACCGGTTCTGGCAAAACCATTTGTGGAATAATTCCAAACCCTAACTTCGGCATAATTATTTTTTAGATTTGATGTATCACTGTTTGCACCAATATTACACCACTCTCCTAAAACAGAGTTCCCCAGAAAGCCATCGTGCCCTTTGTTTGAATTAGCAAATAGTACTGAATTATTAATTTCACCACCTATTTTTGAACCGGGACCTGCTGTAGTGGGTCCGTAAATTTTAGCGCCCATTTTTACAGTAGCATTTTCACCTAATGCAAAAGATCCTCTAATTAGCACTCCTTCCATAATTAAGGCATTTTTGCCAATATAAACATAAGCATCTTTTGCATTAATGGTGGCAAATTCCATTTCTGCACCTTTTTCCATAAATATATGTTCACCAATTATTCGGTTTGTTGAACTTATAGGTGCAGAAGTCCTAGCTTGAGTAAGCAACTTATAATCTTTTTCAATTTCCTGACCATTAAGCCGGAAAATATCCCATGGGTAATTTATTTGCGAAAGTGTACTTTGTATATACACTTTGTCAAAACCGGCAACAGTGTTTTCATCAACTGAATGTATCTCTTTTTCAGGATAAAATGCAATTAATTGCTCTCCGACAAAAAGTGCTTGTCCGGTTTTTAAGCCTGCAGCTGCCTCTGCTATTTCTGACTCAGGCAAAACATTTCCATTAATATAAATAGTATTCTGAGCAAAAACAGCAGGGAACTTTTTCCTTAAATAAGGCTCAGTTAAGTAAGCAGATTCTGTCTTTAAATATCTATCCCATTTTTCTTTTATTGTCAGAATACCTACCCGCATTTCAGATACAGGGCGGGTATAACTAAGCGGCAAAAGCCCGATACGGCTTTTCTGCGTGTCAAATAAAATGTAGTTCATGATTTTTTTAGGTTATTATTTATATTACGAAAGTAAATAAGGAGTTTTTAACAAAAAAATATTTTAGGATATTCTTTAAATTCAAGGTAATATTTTTAATTTTTCAGATATAAAAAAAGGAGCTTCATTAATGAAACCCCTTTTTTTGTATGATCAAAGTTTAATTATTTATCAAGAAATTTGCCATTTTCCCAATTACCTTCTTGAACTTTACCATCGGCTGTGGTTAATTTTCCATATCCGTTAATTTTATTGTCTAAAAATTCACCTTCATAAACATTTCCGTTCGCAAAAGTATAAGTTCCTTTTCCTGTACGTTTTCCGGCTTTAAATTCACCTACATATTTATCTCCGTTTGCTCTGGTCAAAGTAGCAGTTTCACCTTCAAGAGTTTCCGGTTTGTTGTTTACAAAACGTCCTTCATATACATTTCCGTTTTTGTAGGTGAATTTTCCAACTCCGTTCATTCTATTAGCCTTAAATTCACCTTCGTAAATATTTCCGTTGGCAAAAGTCATTTTAGCAGTTTCTCCTTCCTTTGTTTCCATTTTCCCGGCAATAAATCTGCCTTCATAGGTACGAGTTAATTTCCCGTTTTTATAAAACTCAAATTTGCCAATACCTTCCATCTTGTTTTTTACCCAGTCTCCTTCATAAATATTTCCTTTGGCAAATACCATTTTACCTTTGCCGTCTCTCATGCCTTCTTTTACTGTACCGGTATAAACGTTTCCATTAGTATAAGTAAAAGTACCTTCTCCGTCCGGTTTGCCTGCTTTAAAAGTACCTTCATATTTTAAACCTTTGCTAAACATATAAATCCCTTTTCCCTCGGGTTTACCATCTACAAATGAGCCTTCATATTTATCCCCGTTAGCAAATTGAAAAACTCCTTCTCCATTCATACAATCACCTGAAACACATTTGTTGCCATTGTCTTGTGCTGTCAGAAAAAAATTAAATAAAAATAATCCTGCAATTAAAAAAAATACTTTCTTTTTCATTTGTTCCATTTTTTAGTGAGTAATTTTTGCAAACTTTTCTGCACCAATCAGTACTTCATAGAAAACGCTGTAAAATAAACATTAACCGTTTTCTAGGAAGTGCTAATAATGTTCAAAAGTGTTTACAATATCTTTTCAAAGTTCGCAAATATATACAGATATGAATAATTTCAAAATTTATTTACGACATTTTTTCAGATAAACGCTTTTTTACACGATTTATTTTTGTACCTTTACATTAAATCAATAATAAAACGGAGCACAAATGCTGACCATTACACATTTTACATGTTTTATACGATTTGTAATGTTTTTTTGTTAAAATATGTGAAAACCTGCAACCTTTTTAAAGTTTTAACGTATAAGAATTAGACGAAAAGCAACTTTGGCATGAGTTCTGTAAAGAAAAAATGCACAATAATGAAAGAAATCTTTCATTTCGTCAAAAAATATAAATGTATATTTCTTGGCCTTCCGAATATTTTTATCTCGCAATTCCTTAAGAATTTTATTCATTTCAAACAGAATGAAATCTAAAAACTCATCGAGTTTTTTTATATCA
>JALWNR010000225.1 GCA_027083715.1 Bacteroidales bacterium | reverse complement strand
TAGTCATAGTCAATTAATTAGTTAGTTATTGCGTAAAAAAATAAAATACTTTTCAAAAACCCATCACCAAACACCCGACATCACAACTTAATCATACTCCTCCTCAGGATGCTCCACATATTCAAAAGGAATACTTACCATGCTTTCATATTCTTCTCCGGCTTCGCGTATATCATAATCTCCCTCCATGTAGTGCCAGATAATTTTCACATCCTTACCCGCTTTTTTTATTTCATCAAACTGTTCCAGCACCTCCAAAATCATTTTTGCCGATGAAGTATTAAAATAAATAAAATTCATATTAATGTAGGTTTCCTCCGCCGGTTCTTTTTTATATTCCTCCACCCATTTTATTACCGGTTCAAAAAATTTCACCGTATTTTCGGGCAATGAGCGCCCTTCAAAACTGAAAATCTTTTTTTCTTTATCCAGCACAACACCTATTGTATTATCCTGCTGCTTAATAATTAATCTATCCATATTTCAAAAATCTTAAATCCGGTTTAAATAAAAGCCACTCCTAAAAAAACTATTTCAAAAACGCACCTTATGGGCGGCTACGGGCTTTTCGCTAATAGTCCCGCCATAAAAAACAACAAAACCAACAGCCGCAAAGGAGCTTCCGTTGGTCGCTCTTTCCGTCCGGTTTTTGTATGTTTTTTACCGGCGTGAGCTACCGCTGCAATCCCTGCCGCAAGCCCGCATCATTGTTACAACTTAACGATACGCGATTCTACGCTACCTGCTTCAGCCACAACAAAAAGCTAATATAAAGAAAAAAAATTTAAAACAAATAAAAAAACGGTATGAGAAACAGGGCAATCGCTTTTAGAATGCTTTGTCGTATTAATATTAGTGCATAAATATAAAAAAACATATTAAAACAAAGTAAATTTAGCTATTTGATTTTTTGAAAGAAAAATACTTGAATTTAAAGGGAAACAATTTAAGCATTCAACAATTGAGCAATTTAGTAAATTTATATACATTTGCAAAAATCAAAAATCAAACCTAATGCAAACAATAGAAAAATATATGCCCAAAAACAATATCCGTATTGTTACGGCTGCTTCACTCTTTGACGGGCACGATGCTGCAATTAATGTAATGCGTCGGATTATTCAATCAACAGGTGTAGAGGTAATTCACCTCGGACACAATCGTTCTGTTTTGGAAATTGTAAATTGTGCCATACAGGAAGATGTACAGGCAATAGCCATCACCTCTTATCAGGGCGGGCACATGGAGTTTTTTAAATACATGTACGACCTTTTGCAGGAAAAAAATGCCGGACACATAAAAATCTACGGCGGTGGCGGAGGTGTTATCCTGCCCGAAGAAATTAAAGAACTGCACGAATACGGCATTGCACACATTTATTCGCCGGACGATGGTCGCGAAATGGGCTTGCAGGGAATGATTAACGATTTGGTAAAAGGTGCCGATTTTCCTTTAGGCGAAAAATTTAATTACAGCGTGGACGACGTTACCGGCAGAAACATCAATGCCATAGCCTCTTTAATTACATCGGCAGAAAACTATCCAGATAAGCATAAAGATGCACTGAATAAGATTGATGCGCTGGCAAAAGATAAAAATATTCCCGTAATTGGAATTACCGGAACAGGTGGCTCGGGAAAATCTTCTTTGGTAGATGAACTGGTGCGCAGGTATTTATTTGATTTTAAAGATAAAACCATAGGTATTGTTTCTGTAGATCCCTCAAAACGAAAAACCGGAGGGGCATTGCTCGGCGACCGTATTCGCATGAATTCAATCAACGATGAGCGCGTATATATGCGCTCGCTGGCAACAAGGCAGGCAAATCTGGCTATGAGTAAATACGTTACCGATGCGGTAAAAATCCTCAAAGCTGCCGGATACGATTTAATCATTCTTGAAACTTCCGGTATCGGACAATCAGATACGGAAATTATTGAGCACAGCGATATTTCTATGTATGTAATGACTCCTGAATACGGTGCAGCTACACAGTTGGAGAAAATTGACATGCTCGATTTTGCCGATTTAATTTCCATCAACAAATTTGATAAACGCGGTGCTTTGGATGCTTTGCGCGATGTAAAAAAACAATACGCACGTAATCATCATTTGTGGGAAGAAGACACGGAAAACCTTCCAGTTTACGGAACCATTGCTTCGCAATTTAATGATCCGGGCGTAAACCGGCTCTACAAAGCAATGTTTGAAAAGCTGAAAGAAAAATTATCGGTTGATTTTCATGCAGATATTGACAGTAAGGAAATAAACAATGAAAAAATTACCGTAATTCCGCCCGAGCGGGTACGTTATCTGTCTGAAATATCAGAAACCGTAAGAAATTACAACAAATGGGTGGAAGAACAAGCCGAAACAGCCGATAAATTGTATGGAATAAAACAAGCAATTGATTTAGCTTTTGATAATGAACAATTAAAAGCCAATCTGGAAAAACTTTACGAAGAAGTTGCTTTAAACCTTGACCCGCGCAACAAAAAAATATTGGATGAGTGGGAAGAAAAGAAACAGTCGTACAAAAATGAATACTACGTATTCAAAGTACGTGATAAAGAGCTGAAAGTAAAAACACATACCGAATCGCTTTCGCATTTGCAAATACCCAAAGTAGTATTGCCTAAATACAAAGGCTGGGGCGATATTTTACGCTGGAATTTAAGCGAAAATGTACCCGGCGAGTTTCCTTTTGCCGCCGGAGTTTTTCCTTTTAAGCGCGAAAACGAAGACCCTACCCGTATGTTTGCCGGTGAGGGCGGACCGGAACGTACCAACAAACGGTTTCATTATGTTTCAAAAGGCATGCCTGCAGCACGTTTGAGTACGGCTTTTGATTCGGTAACACTTTATGGCGAAGATCCTGACCGCCGACCTGATATTTACGGAAAAATAGGTAACTCAGGGGTGTCCATTGCTTGCCTGGACGATGCAAAAAAACTCTATTCGGGTTTTGATTTATCAGCTCCTACAACCTCAGTATCGATGACTATCAACGGTCCTGCTCCGATTATGATGGCATATTTTCTGAATGCAGCCATCGATCAGCAATGCGAAATTTACATCCGTGAAAACGGACTGGAAAAAGAAGTACAGAAAAAAATAGAGGAGATATACAAAAAACGCGGCACTAAACGTCCTGAATATCGAGGAAAACTTCCCGAAGGGAATAACGGACTGGGCACTTTTCTTTTAGGCGTAACGGGCGATATGGTACTGCCCAAAGAGGTATATGAAAAAATTAAAGCCGATACCCTGAGCAAAGTACGTGGAACAGTGCAGGCAGACATTTTGAAAGAAGATCAGGCACAAAATACCTGTATTTACTCAACTGATTTTTCGCTGAAACTGATGGGCGATGTGCAGCAATATTTCATTAATCATAATGTGCGCAATTTTTATTCGGTTTCCATTTCAGGCTACCATATTGCCGAGGCAGGTGCTAATCCGATTACCCAGCTTGCATTTACACTGGCAAACGGTTTTACCTACGTGGAATATTATGCAGCACGCGGCATGGATATTAACAAGTTTGCACCTAATTTGTCTTTCTTTTTCTCAAACGGAATTGACCCGGAGTATTCGGTAATGGGACGTGTTGCCCGCCTGATATGGGCAAAAGCCATGAAGCTGAAATACAAAGCCAATGAGCGTTCGCAAAAACTGAAATATCATATCCAGACTTCCGGTCGTTCATTGCATGCTCAGGAAATTGATTTTAATGACATCCGAACTACTTTGCAGGCACTGTATGCCATTTACGACAACTGTAACTCACTACATACCAATGCTTACGATGAAGCAATTACTACACCGACCGAAGAATCGGTACGGCGTGCAATGGCGATACAGTTGATTATCAACCATGAGTTGGGCTTGGCAAAAAATCAAAATCCATTGCAAGGTTCGTTCATCATTGAAGAACTAACCGATTTGGTTGAAGAAGCCGTTATGTCTGAATTTGACCGTTTAACAGAGCGTGGAGGTGTGTTGGGAGCTATGGAAACCATGTATCAACGTAGCAAAATCCAGGAAGAATCATTGTATTATGAGCGTTTAAAACATTCGGGCAAACTGCCGATTATGGGGGTAAATACTTTCCTCTCGTCAAAAGGTTCACCTACGGTAGTGCCCGGTGAAGTAATCCGTGCAACTACAGAAGAAAAAGAATATCAGATCAAGATGCTGGAGCAATTGCACAAGACATGGTCAGAAATTGCTCCGCAAAAACTAAAAGAATTGCAAAATAAAGCCTCATTGAACGGGAATATTTTTGAGGAACTGATGGAAACAGCCAAATATTGTTCCATAGGACAGATTACCAATGCACTGTTTAATGTAGGTGGTCAATATCGAAGAAATATGTAAGCTACAGATACAACTCGGGCTGCAACTATCTGGTCGCAGCCCGAATTATGCTAATCGTATTTTTCCGTTTTATCTTCGATAAACAAGTTCTTACTTTTAGAAGAATGAATTTTCAGATTTGTAATCAGTTCATCGGCACCTGCTTCGTAACAAACATTTTGTGCTCCTTTGATTATTTCAAAAATTTTGTTTAAATCGCCCTCCAAAACAGTTTCAAAAGGCGTTACACGGTATTTTATTCCACTTGCAGCAATATACTCAATGGCTTTATCCACAATGGGGAATACTTTTTCCGAGTCTATTATGGGTAATATTTGAACGGCAACATTTACATGTTTCATTTTATCTGTTTTCATAAATTAATCAGTTCAGGGCAATCGCTTTTTAAATATTTGTTTGAGAAAAACCGTAGGTTTGGCATATTTTAATCCGTAATGTAATCCCATGCATCTTTAATTTCCTCGATAGAGAATTCTTTAACATTGGTAACAATGTATTTATGAGAGATAAAATCACCAATCTGGTTACATTCATCAACCACCGATTTTATTATTTTTTTAATTGAAACCATAATAGGAACAATAGATAGAATAGTAGCATAATGCTCTACAAATTCAATTTTTTCTAATTCTCCATCATTCTTTTTTAAAGAGAAAGTTAATTCTTTTTCAATGAGTTTTTTCTGCAAATCACTAAATTCTTCATTTTTTGCTGATGCAAGAACTGTAAAATATCTTAATTTTTTACCTTTTCCACCTAAGCCTGTTGATATTATTATCTGACTTTCATTAAGCAAAGAACTTTCAATCATTGAGCGGCTTTCCTGCAAAGCCAAAAGAGCCCAATCTTTAATTTCATCTTCTGCAAGCGGAATAAAATATTCAATTATTCTATAAGCTTCCACACTGTCAATGCTCGCTAAACGTAATAATATTTGCTTTTTACTTTCTATATCATAAAGTTCATCAAACAAATTTTCCTTTTCATCTAAAACTTCCTTTTCATCAAGTGATTTGCTTTTTATCTTTTTTGATTTTTCAAAATAGTCTAACTGAATTTTGATATCAATTTGCTGTTCAATGATACTAAAATTATCAGGTTTTTTACCGAATAACTCCTCAATTTTATCGAAAATATTTTCTTCATCCATAATAATAGAT
>JALWNR010000224.1 GCA_027083715.1 Bacteroidales bacterium | reverse complement strand
CGGATTCGTCGCACCAATTAATTTACGGTAATCCTCAACTGCATTATCTTTCTCCAAAACAGCCGCTACAACCGGACCTGAAGACATAAAAGAAACCAAATCATTAAAGAAAGGACGTTCTTTATGAACTCCGTAAAATGCTTCGGCTTGCGATTTACTTAAACGTGTCATACGCATAGCAACAATACGAAAGCCTGCTTCATTAATTTTTGCTAATATTGCACCAATGTGTCCGTTTTTAACGGCACAAGGCTTAATCATGGTAAATGTTCTGTTTCCTGCCATTCTATTTTTAATTTTAAATGATTAAAGGATGCAAAGATAAATATTAATTGATTAAATAAAAACAAGTCAGACAGAGGACAAAACAATCAGGTTTAACCGCAATAATTCATGAAATTCTCTTTATGCAGATACGAGGCACCGAGTTCCGCCGACATATCTTTATATTTCAAGGAACTCGTAACGAAGTAGATGCGTGAAGAGAATTTCAAGCATACCCAAATTTGGGTGGTTTTACTTTGTCGTAAAAATTATTTAATATCTTAATACACAGAGATTTACTACACAAATATACTAAGAGCGGTGAATTTTGCGGGTTAAACATGAAATTAGAAGTTTTAACACATTCTGTACTAGGCAGGTTATGGAGTTGATATAAGTATAAAAGTTCCTTTTTTTTATTATCCCAAAAACCGTTCCCTGAATTTCTCAATCACTTCAATAAATTCATCCGGTAAGCGCATTTTAAGCTCTTTTAAAATGAATCCCGGTACTTCTCCGTAAAATGCTTCGGCAATACTTCCTGCCATTGCGGCAATGGTATCGCTGTCGCCACCAATTGAAATAGCCAAACGAACAGCATGTTCAAAATCCTTGCTTTCCAAAAAGGCAATAATGGCTTCGGGCACGGAACCCTGGCAGCTTACATCAAATGTGTATTCCGGTCGAATTTTATCAATTGAACGCGCTAAATCATAAGAAAAAGTGTTTTGAATGTATGATTTTATCTCACTTTTGCTTTTTCCTGTTCGTGCTAAAAATATGGCTGTAGCAATAGCTTGCGCACCTTTCACCCCTTCGGGGTGATTGTGTGTTACGGCAGCACTTTTTTCGGCTTCGTTCAATACGGTTTCCAAATTATCAAAAGCATAAGCCACCGGACTGACACGCATTGCCGAACCGTTTCCCCAACTTTTGTAGGGCTGCGGATTATCTGAAAATATCCATTTGTAAAATGTTCCGCCATATCCTGCATTCGGGTATTTTCTGCCGTATTCCTGTAATTTGCTTGTATAATCTTTATTACTCAATAAAGCATCAGCAATTGCTACTGTTAAAACAGTATCATCCGTAAATCGGCTTCGATTTCTGAATAATTCAAACTCTGTTGTCTTTATATTAAAACCTTCGTAGGGTGAGCCGATAATATCTCCTGCAATTGCTCCGTACATTTTCTTCTATTTTTGCTTTATAATTCTGCAAAATACATAATTTTGCCGGCGAATACAATAAAAATTAAATTTTCATGAATGACGAAATTATATTGCTAAGCATCAGCGGCGCGGACAAACCCGGAATAAGCTCTTCTTTAACAGAAATATTAGCACAATACAAAGCACAAATACTGGATATCGGACAATCAGTTATTCATCAGCAACTTAATTTAGGAATTATGTTTCGTATTGCTGATAATTCAGCTTCTGCACCCATTTTAAAAGATTTGCTGTTTAAGGCTTATGAGCTGGGTGTGCAGGCAAAATTTTCGCCGATTGATGCGAAGGAGTATCAAAAGTGGGTAGGGCATCAGGGAAAGGAGCGCTATATTATTACCATGATATCGCGTGAAATAAATGCTTTACAGTTTTCAAAAGTTACAGATTTGATTTATAATCAACAACTTAATATCGATATAATTACACGTCTTACCGGTCGTCCATCATTAAAACCGGATACACGAAAAAGCAAATCAAGTATCGAATTATCGGTAAGAGGGAATCCGGTTGATGAAATGGTTTTTAGGAATAATTTGATGAAAATTTCGCAAGAAACAGGTGTGGATATTGCCTTTCAAAAAGATAATATTTATCGACGTACACGTCGTTTAGTATGTTTTGATATGGACAGCACATTAATACAAACCGAAGTAATTGTTGAGCTGGCAAAAAGGCATGGTGTAGGCGAACAGGTTCATGAAATTACCGAAGCAGCTATGCGTGGCGAAATTGATTTTAACGAAAGTTTTATCCGCAGAGTAGCTCTGCTAAAGGGCTTGGACGAGAGTGTAATGTTTGATATTGCCCGTAACCTGCCAATTACCGAAGGTGCGGAAACTTTATTTCGTAATTTGCGCAAATATGGTTTTAAAACCGCAATACTTTCGGGCGGATTTAATTATTTTGGCAGATTTTTGCAGCATAAACTAGGCATTGACTATGTTTTTTCAAACGAACTGGAGATAAAGGACGGGAAACTAACCGGTAAACACCTTGGCGAGATTGTAAACGGTGAAATGAAAGCCGAGTTGTTGAAAAAAATTGCTTTTAAAGAGGATATTCACCTGGAACAAGTAGTTGCTATAGGTGACGGTGCTAATGATTTGCCAATGCTGAATGTTGCCGGTTTGGGAATTGCTTTTCATGCCAAACCCAAAGTAAAGGAAAATGCACAAAATGCTATTTCAACTATTGGTTTAGATGCCATTTTGTATTTGATGGGGTTTAGAGATCGGGAGATTGATGATTAAAAACTTCAACAGTTCACTAAATATTCAAATGTCAACCTGAAAGCTGACATTTGAATATTCTTATTGTTATTCAATGTTTTAAAATCGTTTTTTCAAAAACCTGAACAAAGGGCTTTGCTATTTTATTGATTTGAAAGAAAACCTTGTAAATTATCCATCCGATGATAACTACTGCAAAAATAATAGAAACAACTAAATTCCATGTTTCGTTCAGATAGTTTTCAAAACTCATTTTTAAAATTAAGGCAAAAACAGGAATTAAAATAATCATCAAATACCATATCAGGCTCATTTGCATTTTTAGCCACAGATATGTTTGACTATTATTCATTCGTATTAAAAAGGTTTTACCTTCATGCTTTAATAAAAGTCTTTGTGCATTTGCCGAGCTGATTTCAAGACCTGCATTTTTTAATAAATTACTTATCCCTTCAATACTTACAGGATTGCCAAACTTGTATTTTTTTATAGTAGTAAAAATAAACATAGCTGAAATATTTAAGGTTAAAATTAAAAATAAATGAGTAAGCTCATCTGATTACTTTTATTATAAATTTTCCAAAATAAAATTCGTCATCATGGTATATAAATGCATTCGTGTATTTCCGCCATATATTCCGTGATTACGATTGGTGTAGAAAAACTCTCTGAATTGTTTATTGGCTTGTACTAAAGCTTCCGAAAATTCAGCAGAATTTTGAAAATGAACATTGTCATCACCCATTCCGTGCACCAGTAAAAGCTTTGCTTTTAATTCAGCGGCATATGTGGTAGGCGAATTATCATCGTAGCCCTTAGGGTTTTCCTGTGGAGTACGCATATACCTTTCCGTATAAATATTATCGTAATAGCGCCAGTTGGTTACGGGAGCCACGGCAATACCCGCTTTAAAATAATCTGCACCCTTGGTTAGTGCCAGCAAAGTTTCAAAACCTCCATAGCTCCACCCCCAAATACCGATACGATTTTTGTCAATATAGGGTAAAGTGCCAATGTATTTAGCTGTTTCAATTTGGTCAATAGTTTCGTATTTGCCCAATTGCTTGTAAGTTACTTTTCTGAACTTTTCACCGCGTCCACCTGTTCCTCTGCCATCAACACATACAGTAATGTAACCTTTTTGAGCCAATAACATATCCCATCCAAAGCCCCAGCGATTAACCACCGTTTGCGAATTGGGTCCTGAATATTGATACATCAAAACAGGATATTTTTTATTTGGGTCAAAATCAGGTGGTTTCACCATGTAACCGTACAGCTCAACGCCTTCGGACGTTTTAAATGTGAAAAATTCTTTATTCACACCGCCGTATTCTTTCACTTTTTCTTGCAAGGCTTTATTGTCTTTCAGTACCCTGATTAGCTTTCCTTTGGCATCATGCAATGTAACATAAGTAGGTGTTTGCGAATTAGAAAAATAATTCACGTAATATTTATAGCTTTTGCTGAATGAAGCACGGTTGCTGCCTTCCGGCTTGCTTAGTTTTGTTTTCTTGCCTTTCAGCGTTACTGCATATAAAGTGCGTGTGATTGGCGATAGCTCCGTAGAGATATAATAACAGATTTTCTTGTTCTCGTCGTAGCCGATAAAATCCGTTACGTCCCAATTGCCTTTGGTGAGTTGTTTCACTAATTTTCCGTCAATGCCGTAAAGGTAAATATGACGATAACCATCGCGTTCACTACTGATGATGAAATGTTTACCGTCTTTAAGAAATACCAAGTTATCCAAAGTTTCTTCGCCGATATAGTATTTGTTTTCATCGGTATAAATTACTTTGGTATTGCCTTTTTGTGCATCAGCAAACAAAATTTCCAGCTTGTTTTGTAAACGGTTCAGGCGGATAATACTTAAAGTGTTCGGGTCTTTTGTCCAGCGAATGCGAGGAATGTAAATATCGGTATTTGTTCCGATATCTGCTTTGATGGTCTTTGCACTATTCACATCGTATATGTGAACTGATACCACAGAATTATCTTCGCCTGCTTTCGGATATTTCCATGTTCGGATTTCGGGATACAAAGCATTTTGTTCCAAACGTGGAGCCTGCCCTGCAAACATTTGCATACTGAAACTTTTCACTTTGCTCTCGTCAAAACGGATGTAAGCAATTTTTTTACCATCGGGCGACCAGTAAAATGCCTGATTAAAGCCAAATTCTTCTTCATAAACCCAATCCGGCGCACCATTAATAATTTTATTTTTTTCACCATCAATAGTTACTGCAGTTTCTTTTCCCGTTTCAAAATCTTTGATATAGATATTGTTTTTATATACAAAAGCCACTTTCTTACCATCGGGCGAGAGAGTAGCCAGTTGCTGTTTGTCTTTATCCGATACCGGAAGCAATTTTTTACTTACAATATCCCAAACATAAAATTTTGCCGTGTATGAATGACGATAAATGTTTTCGATATCTGTCTCAAGAATGATTTTTGTTTCATCTTCATTAAAACGGTACGAAGAAATTTCCTTAACAGACAAATCACCTGTTTTTAAAATCGTATCTACTGCTTCACCGGTTTTGTAACTGTATTTAATAATGTTGCCACGTTCAAAAGTAGTGTAATTAACCCCATCGTTCATAGAGCGCAAACCATAAACCGAACGTGCCCAAAACGTATAGTTTTTCATCAAATCTTCCAGTGTGATTTCTTTGTACGTTTTTTGAGCAAATGCATTAAAAATCAGCAATAAACTGATTGCCAATAAATTTATTCTTTTTGTCATAATTGAAATTTTAAAAGTTATCCGAAGCCTAAAATTAAATAAAATTTATCGGATTTTACGAATTGTTGAAAAAC
>JALWNR010000223.1:1075-5584 GCA_027083715.1 Bacteroidales bacterium | reverse complement strand
TTTTTAAACTAATTTTGTCCCGGATTTTAAATAACACTCCGATGAAGCAATTTATTTTTTGGATTCTCATTCTTCTTTTTTCTAGTGGTGCTTTTGCTCAAACTTCAAGAGTTGAATTAGCACAAACAGGACTATTTGGACAAACATATTCCGGTAGTCAAGCAAAGGTATATATTAACGCAGATGCCAAGCTATTTCAAATTATCAAACAACATAAGCAACAAAGCAACGGAAAAACACAAATAAGAGGATGGCGCATTCGTGTATATATGGGTTCAGGACGAAATGCCCGGAATGAAGCCAATAATGCAAAAATGAAAATCAGAAATTTCTTTCCGGACATAGAACCCCACATAATTCATCACTCACCCTATTTTCAGGTACTTGCAGGCGATTTCCGCTCACGCATTGAGGCAGAAGCTTATCGAAAAAAAATGTTGAATAAATTTCCGGATTGTTATGTGGTAGAATCAAAAGTTTCACTTAATAATTAAATAGTTTCTTTTTAAAGATATTAAAATCTTACAGATACAATAATGAGCGATCAGATTAAACACGAATGCGGCATAGCACTTATCAGGTTGCTAAAGCCACTTGAATATTATCATGCCAAATACGGAACATGGATGTATGGCTTGAACAAACTCTATTTACTGATGGAAAAACAGCATAATAGAGGACAGGATGGTGCAGGAGTTGTCAATGTGAAGCTAAACACAAAACCAGGAACAACTTATATTAATCGCAGTAAGTCAATGGGCGAAATGCCTATAAAAGAGGTATTTGATTTTATTCGTGGCAATATCAGTTCGCTGGAAAAAGAACATCCGGAAAGAATTATAGATCCTGTTTGGGCAAAAGAAAATGTTCCGTTTGCAGGAGAATTATACCTCGGACATCTGCGTTATGGCACTTTTGGAGGAAACAGCATTGATTATGTACATCCCGTGATGCGACAAAATAATTGGAAATCCAGGAATTTAGTGCTTGCAGGAAATTTTAATCTCACAAATGTTGATGAATTATTTAATGTATTGGTAAATCTCGGGCAACACCCCAAAGATTATTCCGATACAGTAACCATTTTAGAAAACGTAGGTCATTTTTTGGATGAAGAAAATCAAGCACTTTTTAATTTATTCAAAAGTAGAGGTTATTCTAATAAAGAAATCAGTGAAAAAATAGAACAAAATATCGACATTCAAAGTATTTTAAAAGAATCCAGCAAACGCTGGGACGGAGGATACGCCATCGCCGGATTAATAGGACATGGCGATTCTTTTGTAATGCGCGACCCCTCTGGCATCCGTCCTGCTTTTTACTATCATGATGAGGAAATTGTTGTAGTTGCATCCGAAAGAGCTGTTATTCAAACCGTTATGAACTCACAATACGAAGATGTACATGAAGTAAAACCCGGTTATGCACTGATGATTAAAAAAGATGGAGATGTTTCACAAAAACTGATTCGTGAACCACTGGAAAGAAAATCTTGTTCGTTTGAACGAATTTATTTTTCACGCGGTAGTGATTTAGACATCTACAAAGAACGTAAAAAACTGGGCGAATTAATTGTACCCAAAATTATAGAGGCTATTGATGGAGATATTGACAATACGGTATTCTCCTACATCCCCAATACCGCAGAAACTGCCTTTTACGGCATGGTTTCCGAATTGGAAAGTTATTTAAACCGAAAAAAAATTAAACAAATAACCGAAAATAATGGTAAATTAAGCAATAACGAGCTTGTTGCCATACTTGATCACCGTCCGCGCATAGAAAAAATTGCCATTAAAGATGTTAAACTTCGTACATTTATCAGTCAAGATGAAGGTCGTGATGATATGGTGGAACATGTGTATGACATTACTTACGGAACAGTTCGTCGCGGAAAAGATAATTTGGTCATTATTGACGATTCTATTGTACGCGGTACTACCCTTGCAAAAAGTATTTTACGGATATTAGACCGTTTAGGTCCTAAAAAAATAGTGGTTGTATCTTCTTCTCCACAAATTCGTTATCCGGATTGTTACGGAATTGATATGGCAAAATTGGGTGATTTTATTGCTTTTAGAGCAACTATTGAACTTTTAAAAGATACAGGAAGGCAGGATATTATAAACAAAGTTTATAAAAAATCAAAAGCACAGCAAAACCTACCCAAAGAAGAAATCATCAATTATGTAAAAGAAATATATGAACCATTTACGACAGATGAAATTTCGGATAAAATCAGTAAAATGCTTAGTAATGGAAACATTAATGCAGAAGTTAAAATAGTATATCAAAGTATTGAAAACTTACATGAAGCTTGCCCAAATGATCGTGGCGATTGGTATTTTACAGGTAATTATCCTACACCAGGAGGAAATAAAGTAGTAAACACTTCATTTATTAATTATATCGAAGGCAGAAAAGGCAGAGCCTACTAAGCTGTATTTTTAAATAAAAATCAAAGTTGATATTTTTGAAATTTTTTATATCGAACTCAGGTTTTTAATAAACCTCCATAAAAGCTTGTCTGACTGCAGACGAGCTTTAAATTTCAAATCTACCAAACCAGAACAATTCATCAGAATAACATACTGATAGTCAAAACATTACAACAACGTCTCAAATATCTAAAAACTATTTCTAATCAGTAAATTATAAAATAACAACAAGCTATTGTTTAAAACAGCTACTTTTTAAAACGCAATAGTTTTTGCCAATCAATTTTAAAACTCATAATGTGCCGGTGTTTTTTAGTTTCATATATATCATCAATACTAATTAAAATACCGGTTTCTTCCACTCCTCCAAATTTATGATTGATTGCCGTTCCAAATACTTTCATGCTTGGTGAAAGATTCATATATGAATTAAACAGTGGTGGTATGATTTCTCCCCGATCCCGCACTTTCCTATTCAATATTTTAAAATCTTCTTTATAATCATTTCCACTTAAAACACGCGCTAAATCTTTTTCTAAAACCTTGGTTTGTAAAGGCTCGCGTGGATAAACCAAACGGTCTTGATCATAAAAATGTTTTTTCAGGAAAAATAAAATTAAGTCTCGAGCATAGGTATCATAACTTACATACATGGTAATTTTTCCGAAAAAATATTTAATTTCAGGATTTTGTACAACCAAAGCTCCTAAACCGTCCCAAAGATTATCTAATGAGTACAACGCCTTTCTTCCTGCCTTAATCGCCTGATATTCAGGCTGTATAAAAGAACGCCCGAGTTCAATGGTGAAGGGTAAATATTCCTTAATAAATCTATCAGATAACTCAAACAAACCTGTAGTTGCTAATTTGATATTCCCCTTTTCATCATGGGGAATATGTTGGGCACAATTTAAAAAACGATAACCACCAATAATTTCTTGTTTTCTGGGCTCCCACACAATGAGTTGTTCATAAGGAAACTCTGCAGTATCATAATCATCAATATCAGCACTTTTCCCTGTGCCTCCACCCGCTTCGCGAAAAGTAATTTCTCGTAATCTACCAATCTCCTGCATCACATTGGGAGAATTATGATGATTAACAACGTAAATTTCATTATCACCTTTATTGGTTTTACGAACAAAACGTTGCTTATTTAGCTCTTTTACAAGCAAAGCCTTGTCTATGGGCTGTATTATTTCCTGATTATTATTCATTTATTAAAAAATTTAAACCTTAAAACTTGCGTTTTTATCATCCTTAAGTTTATAAACATGCTCTTTTACTTTTTGAGCCCATTCTTGATGGGTAAATGATTTATCGAAAGTCCGGTGAACAATCGGTTTACCAAAAGTTATTTCAAAATTTTTATTTTTTTGTTTAAATGTTTCGTCAGCAAGATAAAGCATTTCCAAATTTGCCTTAATCCCCAGATTTTTACGAATATTTGCAAAATTATAGAAAAAATTTGACAAGCGCCCTGAAATATGAACTGGAATTATATCTCTTTGGTATTGAATTGACTTTGTTATAAATGTTTTTTTCCATTCCAAATCCCTGATAATACCTCCACTTCGCCTTGATGCAAGCCCTGCCGGAAAAATCAATACCTGAACATCTGACGAAAAAACTTTGTCCATTTCTTCATAAACTGCTTTTGTTGCACGCCCATGTTTATTTACACCAACAAATAGCGGTGCAAGATTCTCTATATTAAGCAATAAATCATTAATAATCGATTTTGTAAGACCAAAAATTTTTCCCGCTTCTTGGATAAAAATCATTCCGTCAATACCACCTATCGGATGATTTGCTGCCAATATAAATCTACCGGTTTCAGGAACATTTTCTCTTCCGATCGTACTTGTTTTAATATTAAAATACTCTAAAACTGCATGGTTAAATTCCAAGCCATACAAATCATTAAAGGTTTCAATAATATAATTTAGCTCATCTTGATGTACAATTCTTTTCAAATAATTAATTAAAAATTTTGGAATCGTTTTATACAATTTAGGATTTTTCGACTTTAAAACCCTGTCGATATCAATAAACAGTTCTTTTTTTTGAT
>JALWNR010000223.1:0-1065 GCA_027083715.1 Bacteroidales bacterium | reverse complement strand
ATCCATAAAGTTTTTCTGACAATAACTTATATAATACTTGACTTTTTTACATTTATTGATTACATTTGTGTGGTAATCTTTTAAAAGTCATAAAGATAAAAAACCCATAGATTATTTTCCAAATAATTTTTAAACAGGTTCATAATAAAGCCTAAAATTAGTGCTTTTTATCAATTGTTGAAAACTTTTTTAGGGAAAAGTGGGAAAAAGTGGGAAAAAGTGTTTTATTTTGGAAAAAAATCTTTAATTTTACTCATTGAAATTTTAACTCATGCTTTGTGTAATGTTTTGAATTTCATAGGTTTTTGATATAAAACAAATTTATGACCAGTTTTATAGGCGATTATTTATGTAAAATTGACTCCAAAGGGAGAGCTCTTTTACCCTCTGCTTTTAAAAAGCAGATGCCGGTAACAGCCGGAGATCGCTTTGTCATAAAAAAAGATATTTATGAGAAATGTCTGATTTTATACACAATGGATGAATGGGAGCATCAAAATAAAATTTTGCGTAACAAACTCAATCCGTATAACAAAAAACACAGTCAGCTTTTAAGAGCATATTATCGAGGAACAGCAGAAGTTAGTCTGGACGCCAACAACCGAATTTTAATTCCTAAACGACTCATGGAACAAGCTGAAATCGGAAAGGAAATATATATGTCGGGACAGGATAAAAAAATTGAAATTTGGGCAAAAGAAATATATGAAAACAATGCAATTGATGAAGAAACTTTTGCCGATTTAGCTGAAGATATTTTAGGGACAGATGATGAAAAAACGGATTAGTAATGAGTACATACCATACACCTGTATTATTGCATGAGTGCATAAATGCTTTAGACATAAAAAAAGGAGGCATATATGTTGATGTAACCTTTGGCGGAGGAGGACACTCGCGCGAGATTTTAAAAAATCTTGATAAAAAAGCACGTTTAATTGCTTTTGACCAAGATTTAGATGCACAGGCAAACATCATTAACGATGAAAGATTCTTATTCATACACAGTAATTTCAGATACATAAAAAATTATCTCAGATATTATAAAGTTAATAAAGTAGATGG
>JALWNR010000222.1 GCA_027083715.1 Bacteroidales bacterium | reverse complement strand
CAAACAACGTATCGAAGCAGGAGAGGAGCCGTATATCAATCCGCGAAATACAGCTGCCGGCTCGCTAAAACTGCAAAACTCTGCCGAGGTGGCAAAACGCAAACTGGACTGTTACCTTTATTACATGTTGGGCGAAGAATTACCTTCTGATTCGCATTACGAAAATTTACAACTTGCAAAAAAATGGGGCTTTAAAATTTCTGAACACATAAAATTAGCCCAAAATATTGATGAAGTGCTGGATTACATCAATTATTGGGATACGGAACGCAAAAATTTGCCTTATGATATTGACGGGATTGTGATAAAAGTGGACTCGCTTGCAATGCAGAAGCAATTGGGCTTTACGGCAAAATCGCCACGTTGGGCAATATCTTATAAATTTACTGCCGAGCGTGTAGCAACTAAACTTATTTCTGTCGATTACCAAGTGGGAAGAACAGGAGCCATTACTCCGGTGGCAAATCTTGCACCTGTTTTTATTGCAGGAACTACCGTAAAACGTGCTTCTTTGCATAATGCAGACCAAATAGAATTATTGAATTTACACATCAACGATACGGTTTTTGTTGAAAAAGGCGGTGAAATTATCCCTAAAGTAGTGGGTGTGGATAAAGAAAATCGTCCGGCAGATGCAAAAAAAATCGAATACATAAGCCATTGTCCTGAGTGTAAAACTGAATTGGTACGTAAAGAAGGCGAAGCAAAGCATTATTGCCCCAACGAGTATGCTTGCCCACCGCAAATTAAAGGAAAAATAGAACATTTTATCAGCCGTAAGGCAATGAATATTGATGGTTTAGGTACTGAAACCATTGATTTGCTTTTTGAACAAAATTTGGTGAGAGATATTGCTGATTTGTATGAACTGAAAAAGGAGCAGTTGATTCCTTTGGAAAGAATGGGCGAAAAATCGGCAGAAAATATTATTAAGGGAATTGAAGCTTCCAAATCGGTACCCTTTCACAGAGTTTTATTTGCCCTGGGAATACGTTATGTGGGAGCTACGGTTGCAAAAAAACTGGCTGAATATTTTGAAAATATTGATACACTGGCAAGTGCAAGTTTTGACGAGTTAATCTCGGTAGATGAAATAGGAGAGAAGATTGCAGAGAGTGTAATTGAATATTTTGGCTCAGATTATAATAAAAATTTAATCAATAGGTTAAAAAACTACGGTGTGCAATTTGTTGCCGAAAAAAGCGAAGAGGGAAAATCTGATAAATTAAAAGGTTTGAGTATTGTTATATCTGGAGTATTTCAAAAATATTCACGCGATGAATTGAAAGAACTGATTGTAGCAAATGGAGGAAAAAATACAAGTTCTATATCAAAAAAAACAGATTATTTGCTTGCCGGAGATAAAATGGGACCTGCTAAATTGGAAAAAGCACAGAAATTAGGTGTGAAAATTATCAGTGAAGACGAATTTTTAGAGATAATTTCATAATAAACTTAAAACCTGAACTATTATGGAAAACCAAGTTCAAATTCTTATTGTAATGATTGTTTATATGACCTTACTGATTTTGTGGGGCATATATCAAGGGCGAAAAGTAAAATCTAGTGAAGATTTTTCAATTGGAGGGCGTAACTTGCCCGGCTGGGTGGCTGCACTTTCCGAACGTGCAACCGGAGAATCATCATGGGCACTTTTAGGTTTGCCCGGAGCCGCCTATGCTATGGGACTCACTGAGATATGGACGGCTTTGGGTTGTGTGGCTGGTATTGTTACGGCATGGGCGGCATTATCCTGGAGGTTGAATAAAGAGGCACACAAATACAATGCAGCTACGTTTACCGATTATATTGCCAAACGCCACGGTGATTTTGGTAAATGGGTGCGTGTGGTAAGCAGCCTGACCATTGTTTTCTTTTTCTTTTTTTATGTTGGAGCACAATTCTTAGGAGGAGGTAAAACATTATTTACCATGTTTGATATTAAACCCGAATACGGAATGTTGATTACAGCACTTATTATTATTCCTTATACTATTTATGGTGGCTTTCGGAGTGTAGTTTATACTGATGTAATTCAGGCAATTGTGATGATTATCACCTTGGTTGTTGGTCCTATAGTCGGGGTTTATTATATTGCTGAGCATCCTGAATTATTTGCCAATTCAATAAGCACCGCATTGGAAAGCGCGGGTACTTCATACACTTCTGTAACAGGTGCTGCTACAGGTTTTTCTGCAGGGGTAGTAATTATGAGCGGTTTTTCCTGGTTTTTTGGTTATTTGGGCGGGCAACCACAACTTACTACCCGCTTTATGGCAATTAAAGATATGAAACAGGCAAAGCAGGCTCGTAACGTAGGTATTGTCTGGACATTGATTGCTTATATCGGTGCATTGTCTTTAGGCTGGATAGGTATTGCAATTTTTAGCCCCACAGGTTTGACGGATCAGGAATACGTAATGCCTGCAGTGTTGTTGAAAATTTTCCCTCCTTATCTGGCGGCAGTTCTGATAACTGGTGCCATTGCCGCAATGATTTCTACGGCAGATTCTTTATTAATTCTTTCTGCAACAGAATTTTCGGATAATATATTAAAACCATTAAGTAAAAACCCTGAGCAAAGTGAAAAGAAAAATCTTTTGCGTTCGCGTATTGTAACCGCTTTGCTTGCAGTAATTGCATTAATTATTGCTTATTTTTCGCCTTCAAAACTGATTTTTACTTTAGTAAGTTATGTGTGGGCAGGTATTGGCGGCACTTTTTCTATTGTAATTTTGTTTTCATTATTCTGGAAACGTTTTCACGGAAAAGCAGTGGTAATTACGATAATTTCGGGAATGCTATTTACCATTATTTGGATTAGTACCGGAATGGATGAAGTGCTTAGTTCCAGAGTATTAACCTTTTTTGTTGCTGCTTTTGTTGCAATTGTTTCTACTTTTCTTATTCCAAAATCAGAAAACAGGGTAAATAATGCGAATTAAGAGTTAAATAGAGTATTGTATGCTTTAATTAATTGGTCATTAGTATATTGGCTGTTTGAAAATTTGAGTGTTGATTATTGATTATTGATTATTGAATGTTGATTATTGAATAAGGTAAATCAATTATTAATTAGCATAAAAATTTTGATTAGATACGGCAAATAATTGATTGAAAGGGTATTTCTTACCTTTAATCGACAGTTTATTCGTGTGGCTATAGAAATAGTTTGAGGATTGTTCTTTCCTTTTCTTGTATATTTGTGTTTGGAGCAACTTTTTTGCTGCACAAAGAGTCATAAATACAAACAGACAAACTAAACCTTAGCCATGAAACTGAATTTATTCATCTTTGTATTGGTATTTTATGCCGGTACATTATTTGCGCAGCAAAGCTTCGTTATTGATCATACCCATACTGATTTATCCCAAATTCCTGATAACTGGATAGATTCTGCCAAAAAGAATTTAAAAATAATGTATTTCCGCCGCTCACACGGAAGCCATATTGATGTTGGCGGAATGGCTGCTTTAAGAAGGTATTCTACAGCTTATGCCGATAAATATAATTACAATACAACAGGAGCTGGTGGTGCATTAAAATTAATGAATCAATGGCATAGTGTTGATTTTGAGCCTGATACATGGTATTCAATTACACGTACATTTTTAGACGACCCTGTTAATGCAGATATAAATACGGTTATGTGGGCTTGGAGCAGTAAATTTTATATTTCTGATGTACAAGCCTATCTGGATACTATGGAGACTTTTATTGCTGATTATGGAATCGGAGGAACTAAAATACTGGATGGAACACGTACTGTACCTGTAACTTTTATTTTCCAAACGGCAACCTCTCAGGAGAGCGATGCGGCTAACCGGATAGTGTATGAACAAAATCAGTTAATCAGACAGCACTGTATTGATAATAATCGTATTTTATTTGATTTTAATGATATTGAATGTTATAATCCTGATGGAACCTATTTTGGTGATGGAAACCCTGATGGCTCATACTCTGGTTTAAAGCGTTTGAATGATGATATTTCCTATAATTTAGATGCCGGAGGGCGTGGAAACTGGGGAATTGAATGGAATAATGCAAATTCGGGCAGTGAACTGGCACAACTTTCAGCTGATAGTATTTGTACGGTTTGTGAACATTCTGACCAACGGGAAAACCCTGATGAAGATAATTCGCGTTTGCATTGTGTGTTAAAAGGCAGAGCTGCATGGTGGATGTGGGCAAAACTTGCGGGATGGGGAGAGCGCAGTTTACAAATTAATACAGCAACTGCACTTAATGAAGAAAATCTTAACGGACAGCAATTAAGCTTGGCATTAACAGGGGAATCTTTTGCAGACAATACATTAGCTGTAAGTAATTTTAGTTTAAATAATGCTCCGGCAGGTATAAGTATATCATTTATTAATTATATAGATGTTACACATGCAACATTGAATTTAGCTTTTGATGGAACTGATTTTGATACAGACAGTACAAATTTCAGTGTAAGTATCAATGCTGATGAATTAGTCGGCACAACAGATATTGAGAGTAATACAATCAATATTAACGCTTTTGATGAACAACTTAATATTGCTTCTAATAATTATTTGATTGAGAGCGGTTTGGATAGCGGAATGATTAATCTGAGTTTGTTTGATGTGCATTTTATAGATAATCAGTTAGATATAAATAATTTTATCTTAAACAATGCACCTGTAGGAGTAAGTATCGAATCAATACAATATACCGATTCTGTAAAAGCCGTGCTAAATCTAGCTTTTGATGGAACAGACTTTGATGTTGATATACCGGATTTCAGTATTACAATATCTAATCAAGAGTTAAGTTGTGTTCAGAACCTAAGTTCTAACACATTAAATATTAAGGCAATTGATGAAGAAGCACCACATTTAAGTTTATCTGTTGAAACTGATTTAAGCGAAGACAATCTGGACGGTGCAAATGTTCAACTGTTGCTTCACAACGATACTTTTGTCGATAATCAGTTAGCTATAGCTAATTTTGAGTTAATCAATCCACCGCAGGGATGTTCAATTCAGCAAGTTAATTATTTAAGTGATACAACAGCAACATATATATTAAGTTTTGACGGTACGGACTTTGATGAAAATATTACTGATTTTAGTATTCGTATTCTTGCTGCGGAGCTAAAAGGAAATCAAAACTTGGATGGAGATTACTTAACAATTTATGCAATTATTGAATCTGATGAGCAGCCTGAGGCTTTTTTGCAGAGCAGTGATACACTTACAGAGGATAATTTAAATAATGCACCATTGAATATTTATTTACATGCTACAAATTTTTTATCTCGAATTTCAAAATCTGATTTTATTTTAAACAATGCACCTCAGGGATTAAGTATCTTGTCTGTTTCTGCAGTAAATGATACAAGTACAAATATTACTCTTGCATTTGATGGAACTGATTTTAGTAATGATGTTGATGATTTTAATATTACTGTATTGGCATCCGGCAACAGTTCAAATGCTGATATAACAACAAACAGTTTGACAATATTTGCTTCGTCCACAATTACTTTTATTGAACATATTTATGAATTAGGTTCTGTAAACTTATTTCCCAATCCAAACTCCGGTGATTTTACACT
>JALWNR010000221.1 GCA_027083715.1 Bacteroidales bacterium | reverse complement strand
TATTTTGTTTTTAATTATTCCAATTATTAAACAATTCTTTAGTTTTTCTCATAAAATATAAATTTAATTTTCACAAAAGAGTAGAATTGATTGTAAAGATAAAAAAAAACTTCAAACAATAAAAAAAGCTACCTTAGTGTAAGGCAGCCTTTATTAAAAAAGGAGAAAAATTATTCATCAAGATTAAGGGTAAACGGAATACCATTATAAGTTCCATCAACTGTTCCGCAAGGTTCTTTAAACGTTAAATCATAAACTCCTGTTTTGTCGCCATCTGTAATTGTAATTTTTAAATTACCCGATACAAACCACTTGCAACTTGTTGATGTTTGTAAACCAGTAGCTACTTGCGCAAAACTTTTGCCCTCTTTTGTGGTTCCGCTAGTTGCACCGTCTATTTCAAAATAATCATCGGCTAAGTCTAAAGGTGTATTTAAACCATTGTATGTATAGGTAGTGCTTCCTGTCCAAGTTATTGTACTTCCGTCTTCAAAACTTAAACTCATGTTTGCCGATGTAACAGTAAAGGCAGGAAGTGTACCTGTAGCAGTAAAGCTCATTGTAAGGGTACCCGAAAGCTCTATACCGTCTCTTTTGTATCCATCAAAAGTAACAACAACAGTAGAACCAACTTCTTGCCATGTTCCTGTAAATTGTGCATGAATTACACCCGAACGGCTAACTCCATCTTCGCCTGTACAACCACTTTGCGGAAAGCTAATAGTTAAAGAATTAGTTGTTTGGTCAAATACAAAATCTCCACAAGCGGTTGCACTCATACTTTTTAGGCTTGTGCCCGAATTTACTAAACCAACCACATCATTCACTGCACTTTCAGTCATTGCACTTTCCTGAATGGATTCATTATCCGGATTTACCGATACTTCATCACTTTCACAAGAAGGAAAAACTATTATGAGTACCCAAAAAAATGCTGAAATTTTTAATATGTTCTTTTTCATGCTTATAATATTTAATTATGAATTATGCTTATAACTCAAAATTATATCAGAATATTGTGCTAAAATGTTCAGAGATGTGGCTTTTTACAACTGGGCTTACTGTATGAGCATCGTTTATACCGATACGTTTTTAGTAATTGAATGTAGCATCGGCATTACCTGTTCCAAAAATCAGGATACTATTACAAAATATTTAAGTGGCTTAGTATAATTGCGGATAATGTGTTCTTTATTAATTTATCATCAAATTCTTAACACCACTTTTTTAGTGCAATCATTAAGCTACTACGAAAATTGGTTTCACTTGACACGAGTTTCTTGTTTCCTATTATTACCTTAAATCCGCAAGTATCTTTTACTGCAAATCCAAACTGCACGTCATTATTGGCAATGCTCGAAAAAATCTACTCACCGTATCAAGTGATACGCCTGCGTTGCTTTTTTCTGCGCTACACCAATACTGATTTTGGATTATCGTTACAAACATACCTGTGGATTTAAGGTATTATAGGATATTTGCAAGAATACAGTGATTAGTATTCTGATAATATTTGCAAGAACTTTTTGTTTGGAGTAATAATTGAACCTTCTACTGCATACTCTTTTTTCAATCCGTGAACAAAATACATTTCTATTTGTCCTTTGTTTTTTGCTTCAATTTTGCCTCTGTACTCACAATCAAAATAGTCTTTTATATATTCGTAGGTATCACCTGAAATATTTACTTTCCCAATTTCACCGGCTGATTCCATTCGGGAGGCAGTATTAACGGTATCACCCCAAATATCGTATGCAAATTTCTTTTTACCAATCACTCCGGCAACTACTCGTCCGGTATGAATTCCAATGCGCAGGTTCCAAGGTTCTTTGCCTTCTGCTATTTTTTGCTTATTGTATTCATTGGCAAAAGCTTGCATTTCTAAACCTGCTAAAACAGTATCAATCGGATTACTTTTGTTTCTAAGAGGCAAACCACCCACACACATATAGGCATCTCCAATTGTTTTAATCTTTTCAATAAAATGACCGCCTATTATTTCATCAAACTTGGCAAAAAACACACCTAGTTCTTTAATAATTTCCTGAGGTGAAAGTTTTTCAGAAATTTTTGTAAACCCCTTAAAATCGGTAAATAAAACAGAAACTTTACGATAAGTTTTTGCATCTACCACCCCTTTATTTTTTAATTGTTCGGCAATTTCATAGGGTAGAATATTAAGCAGTAATTTATCTGATTTTTCTTTTTGCTCACTGAGCTCCCTGTTTTTAAGTTCAAGCTCTTTTGATTGTTCTTCAAGAATTTCTGCTTGATTAACCAGTTGTTTAATTAATTTAAACATTGAAAGGGCTGATTTTACTCTTACAAGCAATTCGGTTTTATCAAGAGGCTTTCTGATAAAATCAATAGCACCGGATTCAAAAGCTAATTGTAATTTTCCGGTAGTAGTGATTATAATTACGGGAATATCCGATACTGTAGGATCGCTTTTTAAGTACTCTAGTGCTTCAATACCGCTCATCACCGGCATTTCCCAATCCATAATAATTAAATCGACCTTTTGATTGGCTGCAATATCGCAAACTTCTTTACCGTTAAAGGCTGAAATAATTTGGAAATCATGATGTTCTGACTCGAAAACACTTTCGATGAACATATGAACAAATTGGTCATCATCAGCAACTAAGAGTGTATATTTCATTAGCTTATGACTATTTATTGTTGATTTCCTGTAATTACAACAAGACATCATTTAAATGATGTCTTGTGTCCTGTAAAGATAATATTTTTATTTTAAATTTTACAAAAGAATGTAATTTTTAAACTAAATTGATTTTAAAAGTTCTTTGATAATTAATGCCATTTTAGGTTCTGCTTTTGCCGCTACTTCTTGAACTTCTTCATGGGTAACTTCAACAATTTCACCCGGAACACCACTATCGGTAATAATAGATATAGCAAAACATGTTAATCCCATATGGCGGGCAACAATCACTTCAGGAACAGTGGACATTCCTACGGCATCGGCACCGGTATTTCTGATATACATATACTCGGCAGGGGTTTCAAAAGTAGGTCCTGTTACACCGGCATATACTCCTTTTTTCAGATCTATATTGGCTTCATGAGCAATTTGAAATGCTTTACGAATCAATTTTTTGTCGTAAGGTTGACTCATATCAGGAAAACGCGGACCTAACTCTTTAATATTTGGACCTATTAAAGGGTTGGTGCCAAATAAATTTATGTGGTCGCTGAGTACCATAATATCGCCAACATTAAAATCCGGATTAATTCCGCCACTTGCATTTGAAACAATCAATAAATTAATACCTAAAAATTTTAATACTCTTACAGGAAAAGTTACTTGCTGCATGGTATAGCCTTCGTAATAATGAAATCTGCCTTGCATGGCAACAATTTTTTTTCCGTTAAAACTACCAAAAATCAATGCACCACGATGCCCTTCAACTGTGGATATCGGAAAATTCGGAATATCTTTGTACTCAATTTCATGCTCAACGGTCATTTCTTTGGTCAAACCTCCTAAACCTGTTCCCAGTATAATTCCTACTTCCGGCTTAAAATCAAATTTTGATTGTATAAAATCAACGGTTTCCCTTATTTTTTCTAACATAATCTATAATTTGGTTATTAAAATCTCTTTCTTCATCAATAAAAAACACCTCAATAGGCAAAAAAAACAATTTTTGTTTAAAAATATTGTGTTCAATAGGCAGTTCACTCACTTTTACTGCATCTTTTTCTGTTGTTAGAATTATTTTGTTGGTATTTTTAACATTATTGAACGTATTTATAATTTTATTTATTCTGTTTAAGTTATAATTTGCATGATCCGGATAATTTAAATGAATAATATTTTCACAAAAACCATTTAGGTATTCGAGTAATTGTTTTGTATGGGCAATCCCTGTAAACAATACAATGCTGCCATTTTTTAAATCCTGCAAAGATATATTATTTACAGCTTCTTTAAAAACTGCTTTTATATTTCCATATCTTAATCCTGTAAAAAATACTTTTTGATAAGGGCGAGGATAAAGATTTTTATGTATTATGCGCCTATCAATAGGTTTAATATTTGGAGGTGTTTTGCTGATAATCATTATATCTGCTCTGTCTTTTGCCACAACCTGCTCACGAAGCCTGCCGTAAGGCAGTAGATAATCCTCGTTTATATTCCGGTTAAAATCTACCAAAAGAATGGATAAACCCGGTTTTACATAACGATGTTGAAATGCATCGTCTAAAATAACCAACTGAATACCCTGCTCTATTAATTTTTGTATTCCTCTGACTCTATTAGCATCTACGGCTACGGTAACACTAGGGAACTTTTTTTTTATTTGGCAAGGTTCATCGCCTATTTCATCCGGCTTAGGATAATTACCTGCAATATAAAAGCCTTTTGTTTTCCTTTTATATCCGCGACTCAAAACTGCCAGATTATTTTCATCTTTTAAAAGTTTAACCAAATATTCAACATGTGGTGTTTTTCCTGTTCCTCCAACGGTAATATTTCCTACGGAAATAACCGGGATATTAAATTCTTTTGGTTTAAGAATATGATGATCAAAAAGAAAATTCCGAATCTGCGTTACCAGTCCGTAAAGTAATGATATGGGCCATAGCAGTATTCGGAACATATTGTTATTATTTTATAATAATTTCAAAAGGTAATCTTGCCTGAACTCCTTTCATGTTGCTTAAAGTCTTATAATAATCATAGAGTCTGGAAAATTCAGTTTCATCTTTACCAAAAATTTTTGTTTTGGCAGCATCACCGGTTAGTTCTTCTAAAAATTCTTCAAAAGGTTCTTTTTGAGCTGGTAAAGATTTAATTCTGTAACGGTTTAATCCTGCTTTTTCAGCAGCAATTTCTATGGCTCTATCTAATCCTCCTATTACATCTACCAGTCCTATTTCCAGAGCGTTATTTCCGCTCCATACTCTGCCTTGTCCAATGCTGTCCACTTCGGCAACACTCATACCTCTTCCTTCGGCAACATGTTTAATAAATACTCCGTAAATATCTTCTACACCATTTTGAATAAAATCCTTTTCTTCCTGGCTCATGTCTCTAAATGATGATCCGATATCCGAAAATTTATTGGTGTTGACTTTGTCAAAAGTAATTCCAATTTTTTCATTCATCAGTTTTTTCACATTAAATAATAATCCGAAAACACCAATAGAACCGGTTAAGGTATTTGAACTTGCTACAATAGTATCAGCAGCACAAGCGATATAATAACCTCCGGAAGCTGCCAAATCGCCCATTGAGACAATTAACGGCTTTTTTTGTTTTGCCAAAACAGTTTCGCGCCAAATAATATCTGATGCCAATGCACTTCCTCCGGGAGAATTAATTCGTAGTACAATAGCTTTTACCTTATCATCTTCACGTGCTTTTTTTAATGCTTCGGCAATAGTTTCCGATCCCATGGTTTTTTCAGTGCTTTTGCCTGTTGTAATTTCTCCTGATGCATAAATAATGGCAACTTTATCTTTCGCCAAACCTTTTTCATTTTCTTTTTTCTTTTTAGGAACTTTATCAAATTTACTGAACGAAACAAACTTAATATCTTTTACTTTTTCAGCTTTTACTTTATTCTTCAGCAAATCCATGAGTTCGTCCCGATAGAGGGTTCCGTC
>JALWNR010000220.1 GCA_027083715.1 Bacteroidales bacterium | reverse complement strand
ATCTAATATTATAAATCAAGAGATTATTTTAGATCCAACCAGAGAAATAATGAGCAAAACTGATAAAGATGGTATCATTGAGTTTGTAAACGATTATTTTGTAGAAGTTAGTGGCTATCAAGAATATGAATTATTAGGGAAAACGATGCATTGTACACAACATCCTGATATGCCAAATATCATTTTTAAAAGAATGTGGGAACACTTATTGACAAAACAAAATTTTAATGTTTTAGTTAAAAACTTATCTAAAGATGGAAAATTTTATTGGGCTATATCAGACTTTGGGTTTAAGGAAGACGAAAAAGGTAATTTACTAGCAATTTATAACCGAAGAAAAACTGCAACACCACAAACCATCCGTTATTTTGACAATTTATATAAAAAATTAAAAAATATTGAAGAAGAGAGTGGTTATATTTATGCCGAAAAATATTTAATTGGTCACGAAGAAGAAAAAGGTAAGAGTATTGAAGAAATTTTATTTGATTTTCAATCCAATTTAAGTTCACCTACTAAAAAAACAGCAATGGAAAAGAAAATTGAAACTCATCCAATGCAAAAAGTAAAAATAAAACCTAAAGAAAATACTATTATTGACTTAACGGTAAATGAAACTATTCAAAATAAAAAAGAAGTTAGTACTGAAAATCTCTCTATTAAAGAACGATTGGCAAGATTAAAAGATATTCACGAAAAAACCTTAGAAGCCCTTGAAGTAAAACCTAAAGAAACCAAAAAAAGCACTATTGACGAAGGACTTATTGATCAATCAAATTTAAATAAAGAAAATATTGAAAAAAGCGTAGAACCTATTCAAAAAAAGAAAAAAGGACTTTTTCAAAAATTATTCGGTAAAACCGAAGAAGAATTAGAAGAAGAAGAAAGACGAAGAAAAAATAATTAATGAAGATTTTATACCGCTTCGCTTTTAAACATTAGATTAAATTTTCCGTTTTTTTGTGTAGTGAAACGTAGCGAAACGGAACAAAAAAGTGGAGAATTTCACAAATAAATTAAACCTAAAGCGAAAGTATGATAACTTGTTTTTTTTGAATAACTTTGAAATAAATAAAAAATGAAACAAGTTTATCACGCTATCGCAACAACAAATATACGATTAAAATACTTATTTCAATTGAATTAAGAGTTCTTGTTTGGTAGTTTTAAGATAAAATTACAGAGGGGCAATGACTTTATATCACAAGTTTTATAAAGCCAAAACAAGCACAAATGCAGAAAGCTTTATAAAAGAATATATTGATTTAGTCCCTTTTGAAAGTAAAAATAAATAATAAACAAGCTATTGAAATGTATAAAAGATTAAAAAAGAACGGTAAACCGAAAAGAGTAATTAAGGTAGCAATTGCAAACAAATTAATAAAAATTGCTTTTGCAATAGTTAAGAGTAATAAAAATGTATAATGAAAATCACCTTGCTCTCTCTTAATTTTTTAATAAATATCTTTACCATTAAATTTAAACTTTAGCAGGATTTCAAAAACAATCAAAAATCTTATGAAACTTAATAGGAGATAAATTATTAAAATAAAATCAAAAGAGAAAATTGCAATGGATACATTTATCAAAAAATAAGTTTTAGCTTGATTTTATTTTTTTATATAAGTCAAAATGACTTCTTTTTTTTGTAATTTTATTGGAAAATATTTTCTATAAATAATATATTTAAAATCATATAAATTAATATCCAAACTAATTTTAGTCATCTTTTTTTATTAAAAAATATATAGCAGATATACTTACTAGCACACAGTAAAAACATCCTGTTAATAAATTAACAATTTTTTATTGGTACTTTATTCAATTTATGAGTAATTTTGTGTTCAGCAAGTATAAAAAATGGGAAGAAAACTATTCAAACTAGAAAAAAATAAACGATTTTATTACAAACCACGTTTTTACAAAGGAGCTGAGGAAGGTAATGTTTATGATATTCAATCTAAATTTGATATTAGTAACCGAAAAGATAGTTATAACGATTTTAAAGCACAATGGACAAAGGCCAGATTAGAATCTCGAACACGTGATAATGCCGGAGTTAATTACCGTTTAATAATTATTTTAGTAGTTTTATTGCTAATTTCTTTGTATATATTGGATTTCGATTTATCTATTTTTCAGAAAAAATAATGGCAGATATCATTCAACTTTTACCGGATCATGTTGCCAATCAAATTGCTGCTGGTGAAGTAGTGCAACGTCCTGCTTCTGTTGTAAAAGAATTATTAGAAAATGCTATCGATGCCAAAGCAGATGCCATTAAACTTATTATAAAAGATGCAGGAAAAAATCTGGTACAAGTAATCGATAACGGAATTGGAATGTCCGAAACTGATGCTCGATTATCGTTTGAACGTCATGCAACTTCCAAAATAACCAAAGCAGAAGATTTATTTAACTTGCAAACCAAAGGTTTTAGAGGTGAAGCTCTTGCTAGTATTGCCGCAATAGCTCAAGTAGAGCTTAAAACAAAACAAGAAAATCAAGATTTAGGAGTTTTACTTAAAATAGAAGGTTCTAAAATTATCATACAAGAACCAATTGCAACGCCAAAAGGAACCAGTATTGCAGTAAAAAATCTGTTTTTTAATATTCCTGCCAGACGAAATTTTTTAAAATCTAATACCGTTGAAACCAGACATATAATTGACGAATTTCAACGCGTAGCATTGGCACATCCAAAGATTTCTTTTTCATTATTACATAATGAAAATCAGATTTATCATTTACCTAGTCAGAATTTACGACAACGAATAGTTGGTATTTTTGGAGATAGAATTAATGATAAATTGGTGCCTATTAGCGAAACAACTGATATCGTACAAATTAGAGGCTTTGTAACCAATCCTAAATTTGCTAAAAAAACAAGAGGAGAACAATTCTTTTTTGCCAATAATCGTTTTATAAAAAGTAATTACTTAAATCACGCTATATTAAATGCTTACGATGGATTACTTGCACCAAAATATTATCCTTCCTATTTTATATTTTTAGAAGTACCTACCAATTCCATTGATATAAACATTCATCCAACAAAAACCGAAGTAAAATTTGAAAACGAATCGACTATTTATTCGTTTATACGTTCAACTGTTAAACACAGTTTGGGGCAATATAATATTGTTCCGGAATTGGATTTTAATCGTGATAATGATTTAGATGTACCTTATAATACATTACAACATTCTAATAAAGAAACTCCAACAATAACGGTAAATACTAATTTTAATCCGTTTAAAACGGAAACGTCTTCATTTACAAAAACAAATTACAGTCCTAAAAAAGAGACTTCCAAATGGGACGCTTTGTTTGTAGATACGGAAATAGATATGCAAAAAGATACAGCCGAAATTCCTGTTGAAATTGAAAGCGATTTTTCGCAAACCTCGTTGTTCAACGATAATGAGGAAAAACCAACAAGCAAAACATTTCAGATAAATAACCGGTATATTGCAAGTAATTTAAAAAATAGTTTGCTTTTAGTCAATCAAAATTTAGCACATCAGCGAGTTTTATTCGAAAAATATTTAAAATCGTTTACCGAAACCAAACAATTAAGTCAGCAATTATTATTACCATCGGAAATAGAATTTACCAAACAAGATGTTGCTATTTTATTTGAAAATAAACAAGAGTTACAAGAAATAGGATTTCAATTTTTGGAATTTAAAAGTAATGGTATTATAATAAACGGCATTCCAACACATTTAAAACAAGAAAAAGTACTTTCTTTTTTAGAAAGTATAATAGATGATATCAAATTAGAAGTACCTGAAAACAACACCAGTTTTTTGACATATATTTGCAAAAAAATGGCGAGTAGTTATGCTGTAAAATCAGGTACAACTTTAACCAATAACGAACAAGAACATTTAATTGATGAATTGTTTTCGTGTAAAGAACCAAATTTTTCACCATCAGGTAAAAAAGTATTTATCCATTTACCTTTTGATGAACTCGAACAAAAATTTTAATATAAAATGACACAAATAACCGAAACCATAAAACATTTAATTATAATAAATGTAATAGTATTTTTTGCAATAAAGTTTGTTGCTCCGGGATTGGGCGATTCATTAGCTATGCATTTTATTGAGAATCCAGCTTTTAGACCATGGCAAATAATAACACATATGTTTATGCATGGAAATGAAATGCATTTACTTTTTAATATGATTGGTTTATGGATGTTTGGTAGTGTGGTAGAACAAATTTTGGGTAAAAAGAAGTTTTTAATTTTATATTTTGTATCCGGAATAGGAGCAGTGTTACTATTTGAGTTGATAGATTATATCCATTTTAATATGTTAGTATCAGAAGCTGTAAATAAAGGAATTCCTAAAGATATTTTACATCAAATTATTACAACTAATAAAGCAAGTCAAGCAGTATTAGAAGTTGTTCCAAGACAAGATTTAATTAAATTAATGGAAATTTACGGAAAAAGTCTGGTAGGAGCTTCCGGAGCTTTATACGGTTTAATAATTGCTTTTGGAATGCTAATGCCTCTTGCCAAAATGGGTTTGCTATTTTTACCAATAATGATCGAGGCACGATATTTTATTCCTTTATTGTTATTAGGAGATATGGTTTTTGGTATTTTTGGAAACACTAATATTGGACATTTTGCACACGTTGGTGGAGCTATTGCCGGTTTTATAATGATGCTTAACTATAAAAAACATCAGTTTAATCATTGGGGATAAATTATTTTTTCTAAAATATTTATTAAATTAAAATAATATTCTATATATTTGCCGAAGCGAACAACTTAAAATACAAATTGCCTATAAAATAATTCTACTCTTTTAATTTAATAATAACTTTAAAAAAAGGAAGAATTATGCAAAATTGTAAAATTCAAGATGCAGTATTGGTATCGAATTACATTAATGGTGATGAGTATGCACTAGAACAACTAATCCACAGACATAAACAACGAATCTATCGCTTTATCTACAGTAAAGTAATGGATAGAGATACCGCAGAAGATATTTTTCAAGATACTTTTATTAAAGTAATTAAAACCTTAAAAAATAATAAATATAATGAAGAAGGTAAATTTTTACCTTGGGTAATGCGTATTGCACATAATTTGGTGATCGATTCTTTTAGAAAAAGTAATAGAATGCCTAAATTTAATAATACCGACAAATTCGATATTTTTTCCGTTTTATCCGATGATTCTTTAAATGCAGAAAATCAGATAATCACAGAACAAATTTATGCTGATATAAAAGAATTAGTGCAATTGCTTCCTCAAAACCAAAAAGAAGTATTGAAAATGCGTATTTTTAAGGACATGAGCTTTAAAGAAATTTCAGAAATTACAGGTGTAAGTATTAATACGGCACTAGGTAGAATGCGTTATGCATTAATCAATTTAAGAAAATTAGTAGCCGAAAATAAAATAATTTTAAATATAGAATAATATTTTATTTTTTTTGCGTTATAAGTTTATACTAAACCTTAAATCGGATTACATGACAAACCATTACGCTAAAAAATCACAAAAAAACAAAATGACCCCAAAAAAAGATACCGTATCTTTTTTATTAAATTACTCTAAATCCTTTAAAGTTTTAAGAATTAAAGATTTTTCTTTTCAATTTTATTTAAATTAATTTGAATTTT
>JALWNR010000219.1 GCA_027083715.1 Bacteroidales bacterium | reverse complement strand
TAAGGGCTTTGTTCCAGATTCTTATATCTTCGATATAACCCAAAAAACTTTGAGTAGTTGCTCCAATATAAATATCGTTGGTATTTGAAGGCGTAGTACCGGTAAAAATAGCCGAAGTATCATAAACAGTAAGTTCATCGTATAAAATGCTGAGATATAACGAATCGGCATCGCGAACGGCATTTACACAAAAGAAAGTATCTTGTTTTTCGGGAAAATCCAAAGCCAGTGTCTGTCCTCCGGCTTTAAATTCCAGGCGGTTTTGGCTATGTCTTAATGTATATTGACTTCCTTTGCTGAAAACAATGCGGTTATCATTTGCCGTAGGTCTAATCCAAGCCTGAAAAGTAAACTCGTTTGAGAAATCAAAATCACCGGTGGAATTGGGTATGCGTATATTGCTATTGTCGGCAGTAAATTGTACACCGGAATTGTTAAAACTATCTTCTGTTTCGGCAATAATTTGTACGCCTTCCACACTATTTCCGCCTTTGTAGCTTACATTTCCGCTAACTGTACCATACAAAACCCTGAAACCCACATCTTTTGAGTACTGATTTTGAGTGGATGCCAAAATATCGTTTTCGCAACCTAATTCGCCTACAACGGTATATTCATAATAAATTCCCGGTTCGGCACTGTAATCTTCGTAAGTGGTTGTGGGGTCAATAGTGGCTACTAAATCGGGTGCAGCAGTTGAACCGTATTCTTTACGGTAAATTTTTATCCGTTCAATAATGGCATTGTTGTTATATTGCCAGTTTAAAACAATTTTATCGGGATAATATCCTTTGGAGCATACCACTCTTTTATCACTTGCAAAAGTATTTGATAAATCGGGATTGATACGTATTGATACATTATTCGCACTGGGTACGCCGTTTTGTTTACAATGATTAGCCGCATATATCTGATAATCGTAAGTAACACAAGCCGATACATTGTTGTCAACATAATCGGTTTGTCCATCGGGAATGTCATCAATTTTAATGGAATTATCAGCAGTAATCTTACTGATAAAATATTGGTCTTGTCCGTATGCTCCGGCATTCCAATCCAAACTTATTGCCGAAGTTGTTGTTTGAATTTGCGCTGTAAAGTTATAAGGTGCAGAAGGAATACCTTCGGTACTTCCCGTTACACTGGCTGTCCCACTGTTTGAAGTAACCGGATAATTATGTTGTGCTATGGCTCTGATTTCATAATTGTAGCTTGTAAAATCGCTACCGATATTATCTTCAAAAGAATGTTTGTCGCTGGTTAAGTAATGGGTTTGTCCATCCGAACGCTGAATAAAGAATGTAGGGTCAGTTACATTGGGATTGCTGTAATCCCAGGTTAAACGGATAATGCCATCGCAACGGTCGGTTGTTGCCTGAAAATTGGTGGGTGTAGAAGGTCTAGGTGGTAAGGGTGGTGTTATACTTACTCCCGGACTCCAAAGCGGTACATTGGTATTTCCGGTTAACTCGTCATTCCAATCATATACAAATTGTACTTCATAAGTGGCTGCATCAGAATAGGCTGCATTATCAACCCAAGTAGTAGGATTGGATGTTAAAATTGCCTGTGTATTAGTTCCTCCATTGTGTTTGGTTACAACAGTACGGTCAAAGTTGCTGCCCGATGAACTCCAAGACAGATGGATATGCCCATATTCATCGGTACTTGCCTGTACATTAACCGCCGGTTCCGGTTTTGGGAAATTTACCGTAGTTGTTAAATATTTAAAGGTAAAAACATCATTCTCGCTCGGAATTCGCTCTTTCCAAACTCCTTCAAAAGTAATGGTATTTGAGCCTGAAACAAAATAGGAAGATGGAATACTGATTTGCAAAACATGATTTGCATCAATTTGCGTAATAGAACCACCTGAACATACCCAACTGTTTGCATCATCAAAATATCCGTTAGCACTGCCATCAACAGCATAAACTAATTTAGCAACAGTTGAACCATTTATTTTCATTAAATGCGGTGAATCATCATTACTCCATGAATCGTCCTGATCAGTATCAGAACCTCTGCCGTTTACAGAAAATAATTGAATAACAAAAGCATCGCCGGACTGGTCGTATTTTTCAACGGCAAGCATTTTTTCGTAATCAACAATTGCTTGTGCATGAATATTGGAAATACTTAGGATAAATACTATCAAAGGCAGGTAGTGAATTATCCTGTAAAACTTAGGTAAACGAACATTTTGCGTACTCATATCTTTAATTTTTATCGGGTTTTACTTTTTTTGATTCTTCAATTTGCTTTGTGTTTGTTTTTTGGCTTTTATCGATTAGTTTTTCCAAATCGGCAATTTGTTCTTCGCATTTTTGGATAATATCTTTGGATTTTTTATAAATTTTACTTTTCACCTTCATTTTTATAATCTTTTTTACCACAAAATTATGGATAGAAAATAACTCACACGAACAAAAAGGTAAGCAAGAAGTAAACAAATTAAAGAATCAGGTAAACAAAAAGTAAACAATGCAGCAGCTATATTAAGTTTTTTTGTGGTTTTTATTTTTCATAATTGTATCATTAACTCTATCTATTTCGCTACGCTACATACATAGTTACATAATGGATATGCCTACGGCATAGGATGTAAAATTTAATTTTGAAACTTCGTCTTATTTCCTGTTTTTCGCACTTTATTAAAAAAATGCTATAATTCATTGATTTCCAATGGTAATCTCTGAAAAATGGGTGTCCTGTGTTATATTTGCACATGTTTTTACGTAAAAAGAAAAATAAATCCGGCAGTATTTCTGCTCAAATTATTGTCAAAAGTTGTTTGGGTTTCAAAAATCAAAAGAAGAAGGCTAATTGTCAAATTTCACTACCTTGCACAAAGTATAATGAATTATTATAGGGGCAAATACTAATCGTAGCAAAATTAGCACCAAAGGAGCGTTATTAATAGCATAGGGTGTAGCCCTATGATTAATAATCGAAATCAAAAACGAGCACCAAAGGTGCGTAATAAAATTATTAAGCTAATAAACAGAGTATTATGCCACAATCAAGTTTACAACTATACTCACGTAACATTTAGCACAAAAGACAGGCACCCTTTTATTGACAAAAATTTTCTGTTAATCCAACAGAAATAGAGACTAATTATTACGCACCTTTGGTGCTTTACGGTAATGCAATATACAAGCACCCTGCCCCAACAGGCAGGGCTAATGATTAACGCACCTTTGGTGCTTTTTTCTGTTTTTCACACTTCATAAAAAAAGGTGTCCCGTACTATATTTGCGAATGTTTTTACCTTTAAAGAAAATTAAAACTGACGGTATTTCTGTTCAAATTAGTGTTAAAAATTGTTAGGGTGTCCCAAAAATCAAAACAGGATTAATTCTATGTATTTCGCTATGCTACATACATAGTTACATAATGGATATGCCTACGGCATAGGATGTAAAATTTAATTTTGAAACTTCGTCTTATTTTCTATTCAATTGCTACGCAGTTGGTGATTCTACGAATTATTATTTTCTATCAATATTTTAGTCCTACGAACTATAAATCAGCCTTGTAGAAAATTATATGTTGATAAAATAAATTTACTACACAACGATAAAAACTCAAAAATAGTAAAGAGTTATTTAAAACTTATTGAGAAAAGCAGATAGATTATCTTTTGAAGTAAGTTGTAGTTTTTTACGTAATCTGGAACGGGCTACTTTAACACTATCGGGTGACAGATAAAGTGCTGAGGCTATACTTTTAGTATCCAAACCTGATTTTATCAAAATAGCCAGTCTTAATTCTGCTTCGGTTAAATCGGGAAAGTGTTCCAAAATATTTTTTTTAAAGTTGTTATTTGCCGAATTAAAGGACAGCTCAAAACGCTGCCAGGAATCTTCTTTTACTTTATTGTTAATTTCGTCTAATATCCGGTGAAACCGGGCGGTAATTTCTTCGGTTTTATCAGGAATAATATCATATAGATTTTCTAATTCTTTAGTAATACTAATGATGAATTTATTGTTCTTAATCAGACTTAAAGCATTTTCAGCCAGTTCTTTATCTTTTAAGTCAATGATTTGCTTCGTCGAATCGGATAAACGCAAAACAGACTGGGTACGGGCAATAAGTTCAACGGCATCAATTGGTTTTCTGATATAATCCACAGCTCCGGCTTCCAGGGCTTTTTTTAAATCATTCGGACTTAAATTCACCGCTGTAGCCATAATTACCGGAATATTTTTTGTTTTTTCACATTTTTTTAAGTTGCGGATAAACTCAATGCCATTCACAACGGGCATATCCCAATCGGTGATAATTAAATCGGGCAAAAGGGAAACAGCTGCCTTATAAGCAGTATGCCCGTTATTTGCTTGATACAAGTAATAATTCGGATTGGCTTGTAAGAGTATATCAATAATTTGATTTACAATATCAGGATAATCATCAACAACCAATATTTTATGCATGATTTGAGTTTTTATAAAACAATTTACCGGAAATTAGTTTTTCATAAGATGGCTCATCACAATTATAGATAATTTTTTCAATTTTCTTTTTTGCCTTACAAATATTCTCTGAAAAAGATTCATCAATTTCATTGGTAAGTTTACGTAAAGAAATGACATCGAAAATTGAAATTTCTTTATATTCTTCAATAAACTTGTTCAAATAGTTAATTTCTTTATCAGAAAATTCTGTTTTTTGCACATTCTTTTCCTTTTTTGAGTGTAATTGTGTTTGTTCTAAAACAGGAAGGGTAAAGCTAAACACCGTTTTAATACCTTTTTCCGACTGTGCCTTGATGGTTCCGTCATGTGCTTCAACTGCCAATTTACAAAAAGCCAAACCCAAACCGGAAGAAACCATAGAACCTGATTTCCGGTAATCAACTTGCACGTATTTATCAAAAATGCTGCTTAATTTATCTTTTCTAATTCCCACACCATAATCGATTACAGAGACAGATATAAATTCCGAACAACACAAATTTGCTTCAATTTCAACCTTCTCCTCAAAATGCGAAAATTTTATTGCATTGGTTAATAAATTAACCATCACTCTTTTAAGTAACTCTTTATCTCCTAAAACAAGATAGTCGGCATCAAATTTTTTTTGAACATTTATATTTTTTTTACCGGCTACATAATCAATGTCAGCAATAGCTTCATCAACTACCGAAGAAAATAAGAAACGAGATTTATTCAATGAAAGACCTATATCTTCATAGCGGTTAATATCCAAAATATTAAGCACCATGTGTACCATTTGCCGACCAATTTTTTTTACTTTTTCAAGCTGTTTTTGAGGCTTGGTTCCGGCTTCGCAATTAATAATAATATCCAAAGGATTTTTTAAATCGTGTACCAACATTGATGTCATATCTCTCTGAAAACCAATAAGCTCAGAAATACGGGCATTCCTTTTACTTAATTCGACATTTGCTTTTTTTATTTTTTTTCCTTGCTTGTAAATGAAAAAAACCAAAATTAAAGTAATTAAAAAAACTGCAAAAACAATAATAATAACAATGCGTTGGTATTTAATGCTCTGTGCCTGATTTTTAAGTCTGATTTTACTTTCTCTGGTTTCATATTCAGCTTTAAATTCTTTAAGTCTTCTATCGGAATTTTTTTTAAGGGACAGTTCGCTAATGCTATCTACCTTTAAATGATACTCTAAGGCTTTTTT
>JALWNR010000218.1 GCA_027083715.1 Bacteroidales bacterium | reverse complement strand
GGAACGGATATTACCCGTATCAACGTTACCACCAACGGTATTCCCCTTAACGATGCCGAATCACATGGTGTTTGGTGGGTAAATATGCCCGATTTGGTTTCATCGGTGGATGATATTGAAATTCAACGTGGTGTTGGCACATCAACCAACGGACCTGCTGCATTTGGAGCTAACATCAACATCAAAACTACTGGACTAAACAAAGTGCCTTATGCCAATCTGGCAGCATCCTACGGTTCGTTTAACTCATATAAAGAGCAAATTTCGGTGGGTTCCGGTTTAATTAATAATCATTTTTCTTTTGATTTGCGTCTTTCACGCATTTATTCAGATGGTTATATCGACAGGGCTTCTGCTGATTTAAAATCGTTTTATGTAAGCGGCGGATATACCGATAAAAAAACACTGCTTAAATTTAACATCATTTCGGGTAAAGAAAAAACCTATCAGGCATGGTGGGGGGTGCCCAAAGTAAGACTGGAGGATGATTTGGCAGGAATGCAACGATACAGAGACCATTACCTTTATACCGAAGAACAGTATCAGCACATGCTAAACTCTGATTCACGCACCTACAACTATTACACCTACAACAATGAAATTGATAATTACGAACAAGACCATTATCAACTTTTGTTTTCGCGTGAATTAATTCAGGATTTGAGTTTAAATATTGCTTTGAACTATACTCATGGCGAGGGCTACTACGAACAATATAAAAAAGATGAAGATCTGGAAGATTACGGCATTGCTCCGGTAATTATTGGTAACGATACCCTTACAAGTACCGACTTAATCCGTCGCAAATGGTTGAATAATGATTTTTATGCAGCGGTTTTCTCCCTTAATTATCAGAAATCTAATTTTAATGCCACTTTGGGCGGAGCATATACCGACTATTTTGGCAAACATTACGGAAATGTGATTTGGGCACGTTATGCAAGCGATTCGGAAATTCGTCATCAATGGTATTACAACACAGGCGATAAGCAGGATTTTAACATCTACGGTAAATTTTCTTATACACTTTTTGAAAAATTAAATACCTATGTTGATTTACAATACCGCACGATTAATTACGAAATAAAAGGAGAAGATGATGATTTAACAGACATATCGCAAACACACACTTTTGATTTTTTCAATCCTAAAGCCGGTTTAAGCTACCAAATTGATGACGAGCAAAACGCATACTTTTCAGTAGGTATAGCACACAGAGAGCCTTCGCGAACAGATTTTAAAGATGCAATACGCGACGAAATGCCCAAAGAAGAAAGTTTAACCGACTATGAACTGGGTTATGATTTAAACATGAATAATGCGCACATCAACATCAACCTGTATTACATGGAATATACCAACCAATTGGTAAATACCGGAAAAATAAATAATGTGGGCAGTGCTATAATGACTAATATTCCTGAAAGTTATCGTGCAGGTATAGAGCTTTCCGGAGCATTTCGCTTTTATGAGATTATTGACTGGCAGGTAAACGCTACATTTAGCAAAAATAAAATCAGAAATTTCACGGAATATGTTGATGATTGGGACAATTGGGGCAGCCAGCTTGAAAATAATCTGGGCGAAACCGATATTTCATTTTCGCCGGATATTATCATGGGAAGTAATTTAAGTGTTCGTCCGTTTAAAGCTATTGAAATTGCTTTACAAACAAAGTTTGTAAGTAGCCAGTACATAGACAATACATCAAGCGAAGACCGTATGCTGGATGCCTATACAGTAAGTAACCTGTTACTGAATTACAGCATTAAAACCAAAACCATTAAAACCATTGAGCTTAAATTTGCCGTAAACAATGTGTTTAATGAGGAATATGAAACCAACGCATGGGTTTACCGTTATAATTATGGTGGCGAATATTACAATATGGACGGTTATTTTCCGCAGGCAGGAATTAATTTTATGGGTGGAATTGTCCTGAATTTTTAAATAGTTTCTCTTATACTAAACCGCTATCAAGATACTGAATATAAAAAGTTTCTTTTACCTCTGTTTGCTTTCAAAAAAATATTCCGTAGCTATGGCTATGCAAGATTTTTTTGAAAACAAACAAAACTAAAATAATTCATTTTCTAAATCACCATCTCGACAGCGGTTTAGTATTAGAAAACCATACAAAATATTGATAAACAATATTTTGTATAAGATGTTGAATGTGATAAAATATTAGATATTAGCCCTGTAGAGGCTGAATATCAATAGAAACAGTCGAAATATTAATTATTACACTCCGTATGGAGTACGATAGTTTTTAGGAATATTTTTCTACCGCTATCGTCCACTGCTGGCAGACTGTTACATTTAGTGTGTTTATACATCTTAGTTGTTGATATTCAAAGAACAACAGGTATTTGATGCTGGATAGACTTCTTCTATTATTTTAACAGGCAGAACGGGATATTAAACAGCAAACATAAATTTTTACAGTAAAAGATACTTGCGGATTTAAGGTTTAAATTGAAATATTTGCCTGAATAATTGGGTGTTGTAATTAGATAATTGTTTGTAGAGACAAGCCACGGCATGTCTCTATAAACAATTATCTAATTTTCATTGATTTACCTGTTTCTTCCATATTCCTCATGGCTCGAAACCCAATCGGATGCAGAAATAGCCGAACCTAAAGAAAGTTCACCGGCAAGTACTACTCCGGCTATAATTTCAGCCAGTTTATTCACTTTTCCTTTACCTACACATCCCATAATTTCCAAGGCTTCTTTTTGAGTGGCAAGATGTGTCCCTCCACCATAAGTTGCAACAATTAACGACGGGATGGTAATAGAAATATACAAATCTTCCTCTTCGGTCAGTTCAGTATATAAAACGGCAGCTGAGGACTCAGAAACATTGGCAACATCCTGTCCGGTAGCAATAAAAATTGCCGTAATGGCATTGGCAGAGTGCGCACCGTTATTATTTGCGCCGGATAATATTGTTCCTACATTGGAAATCAAGCCATGATAAGCCAAACTTTTAGGATCAACACGCATTTGCTGCAACAAGATGTCTTTTTTTATGATTGCTTCGGCAACAACCCTTTTACCACGTGTACGCATTACATTAATTTGCGATGCTTTTTTATCGGTTGCCAGATTAGATTCAAGATAGAAATGCTTTACTTCAAAATTTTTGTATTTTTCCAGAATCCAGCTACATGCAACAAAAGTTGCACGTCCTACCATATTTTGCCCTGCAGCATCACCTGTATAGTAATTAAAGCGTAAGTATGCAAATTTATTTGCAAGTATTGAATCAATGTATTGTAATTTTGCCACACTGGAAGTTGCTTCTGCCTGTTCGGCAATCTCACGTTCATTTTCGCCTACCCATTTAACAAAATCACGGGCTGCCCGTGCATCTTCAAAAACAAAAACAGGTGCCCGCTGCATAGAATCGCCAATTACCGTACATTTCACTCCGCCACATGCATTCAGCAATTTTATTCCGCGATTGTAGGAAGCAACCAAAGTACCTTCGGTAGTAGCCATAGGAATTAAAAATTCGCCAGCAGCGTGTTCACCATCAATTTTCAAAGGTCCGGCAATGCCCAGAGGGATTTGTGCAACACCGATAAAATTTTCACAATTACCGTCAGTAGTATGCGGATCAAAAGAGTATTTACGAATATGTGGCAAGCTGGCACCTGTATATTTTGTAACAAAAGCATGACGATCGTCTATTGCTTTTTCTGAATAGTTATCATTCTTGTCTCTTGGGATTTTAAACTGATATTCAACAATATCAGAGATTGCATCCTCAACATGAAACTCAAGCTTGCCGAAAGGTATGGTCTGAAAAATAAACTTCAACTTGTGTTTTCCTACATCCAATTTTGGAATTTTTACCAAAAGCGTAATTGACTTTTTCAATGGAAAATCTAAGGGGTTATTAAGTGTTACTTCTGATGCAGAGAGTAGTAAATTATTGCCTAAATCAATAAAAATATCTTTTGTTTCTACTCGAACATTATTTACTTTTATAAACTCTATACCTGTTAGTTTTCCGTCTTTTAAACGGTTTTTTACTGAAAAACGAACGCCTTCAGGTGTATTTTCTAAGCTGTTTCGGGTATAAAGTTGTTTAAGTAATAATTTGGGTATTAGTTTCATTAGTTTTATATTTGAAAGGTTAGTAATGTGTTATATAACATAAATGTCTGTTAAAACCAGATGATTAGTTAATTACCTGATTATTATTGTTTTGATAAATTAATATACGAAATGCTTATGCCAAATGCGTTTAAATATACGAATTTTTTTTCAAATTTAATTGATTTTTACATCAAGAAGTCTTTATATTTTATGAATTTAAACCTTCTGTTATTTTTGTTTTCAAATCAAGTTTCTGCACAAAATTATATTTATCTGTCAAAGGATTCTATACTTTGGACTGCAAATGCTAAAATAGATTTTACCGGAAATTCATTCGTAGAATTAAACAACCATCAAAAAGTAATATATGGTTTTTTGCATAATCAAAGATATTTATGGTCAAAACAGCACTTAGTAAAATTTAAAGCCGGCTCTGAAATACGCTTTGACAATCAAGGTAATGTAATTATGGGAGTATTGGCAGAGAATATGAATCTGCGTACCACGGAAGGTTTTGTTAATTTTAAAGAAGGAAAACCTGTTGAGTTTAACAGTGGGGGAAAGGTTATATCCGGATATTTATTGCGTAACACGTTTCTTAACAGCGGTGCTAATCAAATTTTATTTAAAGAAGGAACTTATATTCTGTTTGATGAAAAAGGAAATGTTATTGAAGGCATATTGGCGCAAAAGCATCATCTGGAATGCACAGACGGTAAAAGCCGGAACTTTAAAAGCGGAACATTTATCAAATTCAACAAAGATTATCAGGTAATTTATACGAAAAGCAAGTAAGTTTTACAAAATATTTACCTCAAAATCCAGATGAATACCAAAAGTATTAAATACTTTTTTGCGAACATATTCAGCCAGCTTTAATATATCTTTCCCCGATGCATTACCATAATTTACCAGTACCAGTGCCTGTTTCTTGTGTACTCCTGCATCACCTCTGCGATATCCTTTCAGTTTGCAAAAATCAATAAGCCAGCCGGCTGCCAGCTTTACTTTTCCTATACCGGCAGGATAATGCACAATTTTCGGAAATTCCAATTGTAATGCTGCAAATTCATGTTCAGAAATTACCGGATTTTTAAAAAAACTCCCTGCATTGGGCAATTCTTCCGGTTCGGGTAATTTTGAACGGCGAATATTAATAACTGCCTGGCGGATATTATGTAAATTTAGTTTGTCAAATTTTTGTAATTCAGATTTTAAGTTACCATAATCAAGTTTAAAATTATGATTTTCAGAAAGTTTAAAGTAAACATGGGTAATGATGTATTTTCCTTTTAATTCATTTTTAAATACACTATTGCGATAGCTAAATTCACATTCTGCCGTGGTAAAAAACTTAATTTCACAGCTATCCATGTCCAAGGCCTCCACTTTATGCAACACATCTTTCAATTCAACGCCATAGGCTCCTATATTCTGAACAGGTGCTGCACCTACGCATCCGGGAATCAAAGACAAAATCTCCACTCCCGACAATCCGTTGTTTACCGCCCACTGCACAAAGCTGTCCCACTGCTCACCTGCCGCAACTTTCACAATAAT
>JALWNR010000217.1 GCA_027083715.1 Bacteroidales bacterium | reverse complement strand
AAAAAATATATAGCTTTGTGCCGAATATTTGTATTTTTATTAACCAACAACTAAAAAATTATGAGAAAGTTTAAAAAAACAATGTTTTTTGTATTTGCTTTTATGATTGCAGACAATTTAAAGCTGTTTGCCAATGTAATTGCATCAAAAGATTTACCCGTTGACAGCGGAGCTACGGCATGGATGCTGACTTCCACAGCATTGGTTTTACTTATGGTGCCGGGCTTGGCAATGTTTTACGGCGGTTTAGTAAGGGCAAAAAATGTGCTGGGAACCATGATGCATACTTTTGTTGCTATGGGTATCATGACGGTTTTGTGGGTTGCCGTGGGTTATAGTATGTCTTTTGGCTCAAATATTTTGGGTGGTTGGATTGGCTGGAATCCGGATTACTTTTTTCTTAAAGGAATTGATGATAAAATTATGGAAGCAGGAGTTCCTGAATATGTTTTTTCCATGTTTCAGGGAAAATTTGCCATTATTACTCCGGCACTGATTGCCGGTGCTTTTGCAGAGCGGGTTTCTTTTAAAGCCTATGTATTATTTATAGCGCTTTGGGGTATCTTTGTGTACAATCCGCTATGCCATTGGGTATGGGCAGAAGATGGTTTTTTGTTCAATATGGGAGCCGGAGGTGCTATTGATTTTGCAGGAGGGACAGTTGTACATATTAGTGCAGCTGTTGCAGGATTGGTTGCCGCTATTTTTATTGGTCAAAGAAGAGGTTTTCCAAACATACAAACGCGTCCTAATAATTTGGTAATGACAGTAATCGGGGCAGGCTTGTTGTGGGTGGGCTGGTTTGGATTTAATGCCGGAAGTAGTGTGTCATCAAGCCTTTCAACTGCACAGGCTTTGGCCGTAACTCAGGTAGCAGCAGCTGCCGGAGCCGTAGCATGGATTCTTGCCGAAAGTTTACATCAGGGGAAAGCTACTATTTTAGGCTTTATCAGCGGTATTTTAGCAGGATTAGTGGTTATTACACCTGCTGCCGGTGTAGTACAACCTTGGGGGGCTATTATTTTAGGGTTTTTTGCTTCGATGGCAAGCTATATTTTTGTAAGTATGAAGCACAAATTCAGACTGGATGATACGCTGGATGTATTTGGTATTCACGGAATAGCAGCTATTGTCGGAGCAGTTTTTCTGGTATTTTTTATCCGTGACAGCTGGATGGCTGATGCTGCTGTTGCTAATGGAGGCAGTTGGACTATAATGCAACAGTTGGGTGTGCAAATAACCGCAGTAGCTATTGCTATTGCATATACGGCAGTGGTTACACTTATCATTCTTTTTGTGGTTAATAAAATCACAAAATTCAGAGCCGGAGACATTGAAGAAATGAAAGGACTTGATACGGTTTACCACGGAGAAAGAGGTTATGGTATGCTAAATCCGAATTAATAATCTATTAAAACTTTGAAAAATGAAATTAATAACAGCTATTATAAGTGAATCAAAATTGGATATGGTGCGCGAAGCTCTCATTGAAGTAAAAATTACGCGTATTACGGTTAGCCGTGCATCGGGTTTTGGACGACAAGTACGCGAGGAGATTTATCGCGGAAAAAAAATGGTGCCTAACTTAAATCCCAAAGTTCGTATTGATATTGCAGTGAATGATGACTTTGTGGATGTTACTGTGGATGCAATAATTAAATCAGCACGCTCGCAGGGCGATGGGGAAATCGGCGATGGAAAAATCTGGATACAAGCACTTGAAGAAGTTATTCGTATTCGTACTGGGGAAAGAGGAAGTGCTGCGATATAATCTATTTCCATCAAATACTTAATTATTTCTTTTTTTGGCAGAAAAAATATTTTTTCTGCCAAATTTCTTAAAACTTAGCATGAGAACACATAATTCATTAACCTAAACTAATATTTATGAGCAAAAAAGTAAATTTTATACTTATTATTTTTTTCGTATTTTTTTATTTCATAACCGATTTTAAGGCAACCGCTCAATCACAAAGCGATTTATCAGATTTCAGTTTTGATATGAATCTTGATTTTGTCAGCCGGTATATCTGGCGGGGACAAAAATTAAGCGAAACTCCGGCAGTTCAGCCCGGAATGTCTGTTTCGTATAAAAATTTCACTTTGGGAACATGGTCGTCTTATTCCTTTGGAAATGAGCCCGTACAAGAAATTGATTTATTTCTTTCATACAATACCGGGATTTTAACTTTTACGGTAAACGATTATTTTTTCCCGAAAAATGTATTAACCGAGTATGCGGATTATCTTGACTGGAACAAGAACACTACGCAGCATTGGCTGGAAGGTATTATCGAAATTTCAGGAATAGAGAATTTACCCTTAAACCTGTTGGTAGGTGTTTTTTTTCTAGGTGCAGATATAGATGCAGATGCTAATTTTCAGTATTCAACATACATTGAGTTATCTTATGATTTTAAAATTAAAGATACCGAATTGCATTTGTTTTCCGGACTTACTCCTTTTAGAGGCTATTATTCCGATAGTTTTGATTTTGTGAATGTTGGAATTAACGCCACACAAAACATCAAAATCACACAAAATTTTAACCTGCCGGTATCCGGAGCATTTATTATTAACCCTGCAAATAAAAATGTAATGTTTCAGGCGGTCATTTCAATTTAAAATTTAGTATCAGCCTTAATTCAATATTAAAAAGTCATCCTTTTTGGATGGCTTTTTTTTATTGAGTAACTTCGTGCAAATTAACTTTAAAATAAATTTAATTATGAAAAAGGAAGTGTTATTAGTATTAATCTTTATTATTTGGACAAGTATGGCTTGTAACGAAACTACAGAAACAAAGAAACCGCAGCCGCCGGTTGCTAAAAAAATCCCAAAGGAATTAAGTATTCACGGAGATACCCGGATTGATAATTATTTTTGGATTCGCGAACGCGAAAATCCGGAGGTAATTGATTATTTGAATGCAGAAAATGCATATACCGATTCGGTTATGGTACATACAAAAAATCTTCAAAAAAAACTATTTGATGAAATAGTTGGTCGGATAAAAAAAGATGATTCTTCGGTGCCGTATAAAAAGAACGGTTATTTTTACTATGTACGATATGAAAAAGGTGGAGAATACCCTATTTATTGTCGTAAAAAAGGGAGTATGGATGCTGAGGAAGAAATCATGCTGAATGTAAACGAAATGGCTAAAGGCTATGCCTATTATCAGGTAGTTGGCTTAAATGTAAGCGAAGACAACAAACTCCTTGCCTTTGGTGTGGATACGGTAAGCAGGAGAAAATACACCATTTATGTAAAAAATCTGGAAACAGGAGAATTATTGCCGGATAAAATTTCAATTACTACCGGTGGCTCTACATGGTCAAACGATAACAAAACACTTTATTACACAACAAAAGATCCTGAAACTTTACGTTCAAACAAAATTCTCAGACATACTTTAGGCTCAGAGCAAAAAAATGATAAACTGATTTTTGAAGAAACTGATGAAACTTATGATACTTATGTGTATAAAACCAAGTCGAAAAAGTTCCTGATGATTGGTTCATCCAGTACCTTATCTACTGAATACCGCTTTGCTGATGCAAATGCCGATAATCCGGAATTTAAAGTATTTCAGCCGCGCGAACGGGATTTAGAGTATAATGTTTATCATTTTAAGGACAAGTTTTATGTATTAACCAATTTGGATGCAAAAAACTTTCGCTTAATGGAAACTCCTGATACAAAAACAGAGAAAGAAAACTGGAAAGAGGTGATTCCTCACCGTACAGATGTTTTACTTGAAGATGTGGATATTTTCCAAAACTATCTGGTGCTGTCTGAACGCAAAAACGGATTAAACCAAATCAGAGTAATCAACCAAACAGACAAATCGGATTATTATATTGATTTTGGCGAGGAAACATACAGTGCATGGACAACAACTAACCTTGATTTTGATACGGAAATTTTGCGTTACGGTTATACATCGCTTACCACACCCACATCTACTTATGATTTCAATATGAAAACCAAAGAAAAAACATTATTGAAACAAGCTGAAGTTTTAGGCGATTTTGACCCTGCAAATTACGAAGCGAAAAGATTATACGCTACCGCTTCGGATGGAACTAAAATTCCGATTTCATTGGTTTATCGTAAGGATAAATTTAAGCAAGACGGAAATAGCCCTTGCCTGCAATATGCTTATGGTTCATATGGTTACAGTATGGATCCGTATTTCAGCTCTGTACGATTGAGTTTGCTCGATAGAGGCTTTGTGTATGCCATAGCACACGTTCGTGGAGGACAGGAAATGGGAAGACAATGGTATGAAGACGGCAAATTGCTGAAAAAGAAAAATACTTTTACCGATTTTATCGCTTGCTCAGAGTATCTGATTGAGCAAAAATACACCAATCCCGATAAATTGTTTGCAATGGGTGGCAGTGCAGGTGGTTTACTAATGGGTGCCATTGCCAATATGCGCCCCGATTTGTATAAAGGCATTATTGCACAAGTGCCTTGGGTTGATGTGGTAACCACCATGCTTGACGCAAGTATTCCGCTTACAACCAGCGAGTACGATGAATGGGGAAATCCGAACAATAAAGAATATTACGATTATATGCTTTCGTATTCACCTTATGATAATGTAAAAGCACAAAACTACCCGAATATGTTGGTTACTACCGGATTGCACGATTCGCAGGTACAATATTTTGAACCCACCAAGTGGGTAGCAAAACTCCGCGACATGAAAACCAATGATAATTTACTGCTGCTTACCATAAATATGGATACCGGACACGGCGGAGCATCCGGCAGGTTTAAACGATATGAAGAAACTGCTTTGGAATATGCTTTTATGTTAGATTTATTGGGAATAAAAGAATAGTTTATTTTGACTCACCGGATAACTGAAAGTTATCCGGTGGGGATACATGAGTTAGGCATTATTTAAAAGAGAGTTACGAATGTTAAAACAAATATTACAGACTTTGACGGAAATAAAATAGAGCAATAAAAGTAAAAGCAATATTAAACAACAGTTTTGAAAATGAATTTGCAATTTTCAAAAAAGACATAATATTCAATCAAAAAAGAGCTTGGTGTAGTTTAAGAGATTTTTTTAAATCCCCAGAATTTAATACATATTTTAAAAGTGCATTACGAGAAGAAAATATTGAATTTGAAGAATTAAAATTATTTTCATTAAAATCGTTTCAACAATTTGAATTACTTGTATAATGACACAGACTCTAATAAACAGGAGAATGAGTGGTCGGCATGCCCCAGCGATTAGTTCAACACAGCATATACATAATGGTGGGTAAAATATAATAAATAGACTGAATATGAGTAGATTAATAAATATGTTAATAGTAAACAGAAATGCGAAAAACACTGCCACTGTGGATATGCGAAACTGTTGATGGTAATGTAAAACAGCAAACATGAAACATATCCTACAGATATTTATACTATCCTGATTTTTTTCGTAAAAAAGAAATGCATCAAAGAATAACTAATCACAAAGCATTCAATAATACATCAATACTACAAAAACAATACAATCATAATACATGTTCAACAATATGATTTATATCATTTCATTTTATAAGAAAATTTCAAATATTATTTGCAAATTTGCAATAAATTTTATGTAACAACTAAATATCGTTAAATTTTAATTAAAATTCAATCAGATGAAAAAACACAACTTTTATGC
>JALWNR010000216.1 GCA_027083715.1 Bacteroidales bacterium | reverse complement strand
ATTTAAAATTACAGAGTAAAAATTAACAATAAGGAAATGACACCAATCTTAGAAACTGAGTATGCACAACTAACTTTTGAACCGGAAAACGGAATTTTAAAGCTGGTTTGGAAAGATAATGCGACAAGCGAAATGTACCATTACGTTTATGATCGCATTATGGAGCTGGTTCAAAAAACGGATGTAAAGTATTATTTGGCGGATATTCGTAAATTGCACTTAATTGCTCCATCAGACCGGAAATGGTTGCAATCGGAAATTATCCCGAAACTTTTTAAAGTTGGTTTGGAAAAAATTGCAGCAGTGGTATCCGGCGATGTGTATATGCAACGCCATATTGCACACATTAATCAGGATATTGAAGCCGCTAAGCGCATTAAACAATTTGGCAGCCTCGACGAGGCTTTAAGGTGGTTTAAGGAATAATCTAATTACTGGTGGTTGGTTAGTCGTTTGTATGTTAGTAGCTAACTACCAGCTTTAAGTATTCTTCCTGAAATCAATAATCCGTTAACTTTTTATAAGACATTAAAATTCAAGTGTTTACAAAACAGTAAAGGTAAATCTTAGTATACTGATTTTCAGTAAATTAATTTACTTTTCACTCTCCACTCTTCATTTTTTAACGAAGTATTGGAAAAGATAGCTCATTAATAACCTGTGGGATTAACCTCATTAATTCATTGTTTCCGGCTTGATGCCAATTTAGAATTTTAACCCGCAAAATTCACCGCTTTTGTTACAGCTACATCGCAATATATTTATTATCAATATATTAAGTGAGTTTTATCACAAAATAAACGCACTCAAATTTATTCACCTTTGGCTCATGAGGCTAAAGGTTGGGTGTCGCTTGAAATTCTCTTCACGCATCTACTTCGTTACGAATTCCTTGAAATATAAAGATATGTCGGCGGAATTCGGTGCCTCGTATCTGCATAAAGAGAATTTCATGAATTATTGCGGTTAAGTATTTCATTATCAGTTAGTTTGTTGTGTTTTTTAAGCTCGTGTTTTATTTGCATAATGGAGTCCTTTGGGGCAAAGAAATTACTAATAAAATTGATAGTAAGGTAGTGTGTTAAAGTAAAAAGGATATAAAAGAAGTTAAGGGTTTTGCTCTAAACAAAACCCTTGTTATGATACTTATTTCACTTTTCTCACCGCATCAATTACGGTTCCGTCCACCCATTTAATTAAAGCTACAATTTCATCACTAAACTCAATTTTTTCCGGCTTTCCGCAAATTTCTTCGGCTTCGTCCTTCAATTCCTGAATGGTTTTTATCGGCAAACCCGAATTTTTTGCTTTTTCAATTAAATCAGTACGTTTTGGGTTGATGGCAATACCTCTTTCTGTAACAATTACATCAATCAGTTCGCCGGGACCGCAAACTGTGGTAACTTCATCACGAATAACAGGAATACGGTCTCTAAACAACGGAAGCGGAAGAATTACCGTTTTTGAATACAAACAATTTTGCCAGCCGCCAATGCCGTGCAACAACAAACCGTCTGAATGGGTTACCACATTGGCATTGAAATTTACATCCACCTCGGTAGCTCCTAAAATAACCACATCCACCATGCCTGCAAAATTGCCTTTGCTGTGAAAATTATAACTCGTAAACGGACTTGTCCAAACATGATTATTGTTTTCAGCCATTGAGCGAACGCCTTCTAAATCAAATGTTTGCCCGTCAAGGATGTAATCGATTAGACCTTCTTCAAGCATTTGTACTAAATATTTGTTGCTTCCTCCACGAGCAAAACGTGCTTTGATTCCTCTTTCGCGCATTACTTCGGCAAAATACATACTCACTGAAAGTGAGGTTCCTCCTGCACCTGTCTGAAACGAAAAACCATCGCGGATAATTCCGGTTACATCACAAAATTTGGCGGTCATTTCAGCCAATAATAAGCGATCAGGGCTTTTGGTAATTTTTGTAGTTCCCGAAATAATCTTTTCCGGAATACCTACTTTATCCATTTCTACGGTAAAATCAACATAATTACCTTGAATTTGCCAGGGCACACACGGAAATTCCACCATATTATCCGTAACCACAATCACTTTATCGGCATATTGCGAATCGGCTAATGCAAAGCCTAACAGCCCGCTGGCAGATTGACCGTACAATCCGTTGGCATTTCCAAAAGAATCAGCACATGCAGCACCTATTACGGCAATATCAATTTTTACTTCACCATCCTGAACTGCTTGATAACGACCACCATGTGAGCGCAAAATGGCAGTACCTTTCATTTTTCCTTCGGAACAGAAACGTCCCAAAGCTCCGTTCATACTTCCTTCAATACGGTTAATCGTACCGTCTTCCAAATACTGTATTAAATGCTCATGACAGGGAAATGATGCCGAAGGAAACCAGCGCAGGTTTTTCACACCCAATTCTTTGGCAATATCAAATATCTGATTGGCTATTAAATCTCCGTTACGGAAATGATGATGTGTGGAGATGGTCATTCCGTCGCGCAATCCTGCTTTGATTAATGCTTCTTTAAGATTTGCCACTCTTTTATCTCCATTCAAAGGGTAATCCACATTTGAAGGGATTTTGGGCGCATGTTTAAACCCTTCGGGTTTATATTTATTTACTCCCTGAAAAGGAATTTGTTTTTCTCCGTTTACTTCGGTGGGGACTAAGCGTCCTATTGCGTTTTTTACTAATTTCATCTTATTGAGAATTATAAATTAGAGATTATAAATTTTCATTAAGCCAATTTGGGCTAATCAAACCCAAACTCACGGCAAGATTAATGGTTGTTTCGGCACGTTTTACTACCGGTGGGTCAATCATCTTTGTACCTAATGATACCACCCCCAAGCCTTTTGCTTTAGCTTCTTCAAAAGCACGGATAATTTTTTGTGCTTTTTCAATCTGAGCTTGCTCCGGTGCAAAATTTTCATGAATTACCACTATTTGGCGTGGATGAATACAGCCCATGCCTTCAAATCCAAGTGCTTTTGATTTTTTTACATTTTCTGCCAGTGCTTTCATATCCGAAACATCAGAAAAAACAGAGTCAATGGGCTGAATACCCGCTGCTTTACAAGCATTAACCATACGTGTGCGTGCATAAAAAGATTCTGTTCCTTCATTGGTACGCTGTACGCCCAGGTCGGCAGTAAAATCTTCCAGACCAATTGCCATTGCCACAACATTATCGCTGGCAGAAGCTATTTCAAAGGCTTTTTCAACACCCAAAGCACTTTCAATAATCGGCATAAAATAAATTTTGTGCTTTGCACCGGTTTTTTTTCTGATTTGTGCAATGCGTACTTCCACCTGATGAATCTGGTCGGCACTTTCGCATTTAGGAATTAAAAGCAGATTAACATGATGTGGTACCACAAAATCCAAATCATCCAATCCTTTGGGCAGCTGATTGATTCGTACCATACGTTCAGCCCCGTAGAAGTTTATGGCACGCAAAGCATTGCGCACTAAATACCGGGCTTCTTCTTTTTTATCAGGAGCTACGGCATCTTCCAAATCCAAAATGATTCCGTTAGGTTTGTGAATGCCTGCATTGATCATCATACTGGGAGTGTTGCCCGGAAGGTATAATCGCGAAAAGCGAAATTGTTCTTTTTCCGACTCGGTAGTATTTTCAGGAATAATTTCCGGCAAATATTCTTTATCCGTATCGATTAATTGCTTAATTGCCGCCTCAATTCTTGCCGAAATTACAAAAGGCAAGGCTCCGCGGTCTTCCAGTTCAAGAACCGCATGTTCGATATTGAAATACTGCAATACATCCTTGCAAAGCTTTTCAATGGATTTACCAAACATTGCTTTTACTTTACTGTTAATAATCAGTTGAATACCTCCTTTGTCCTTCAGTTCAAGACTCACCTGACAATCTGAACGTACCTTGGTCCCGAGATTGCCAACTGTTACTTTTGTATTGATATTATTCATATTTTTTCTAAAATTTTAGGTTTGAAATATGTAAACAAAAGTACTAAGCTTTTGGCAATTATTAGGATGTTATAAAATATAATTTTGAGAAAAAAAGGAGGGGTTGAATTTAGCAGACACCGGACGAAAAGTTTCCGTCCGGTGCTATTATCAATTTATAATTTTTCTAATTCAACGGTAAAATGCCTTAACACTTCGGCTTCTTTTATAATTTTTACACCACGCTTAATTTTATTTCTCCGGTCAAAAACATTGATTAAGGCAGCAGCTACGTAATCCATGTGATTATTGGTGTAAGTACGTCGCGGAATAGCTAAACGCACCAGTTCCAAGTCAGGATAACGATTTTCTCGTGTTACAGGGTCCCGGTCAGCCATAATGGCACCAATTTCCACACCACGCACTCCAGCTTCTTTATACAGTTCAATGGCTAATGTTTGTGCCGGAAATTCTTCGCGGGGAATGTGCGGTAAAAATTTCAGGGCATTAATAAATACCGCGTGTCCGCCAATGGGGTGCTGTACCGGGATTCCGTATTCAATCAGATGATTACCAAGATATTCAACTTGCTTGATACGTGTTTCCAGATATTCAAATTCGGTTGATTCATTTAAACCTTGTGCCAAAGCGTTCATATCACGACCCGACATTCCACCGTAGGTGATAAAGCCTTCAAAAACAATGTTAAACATACTGGCTTTTTCAAAAACCGCTTTGTCTTTCATGGCGATAAATCCGCCCATATTTACAATCGCATCTTTTTTGCTCGACATGGTCATCATATCGGCATAAGTGAACATTTCAAGGACAATTTCTTTGATGGTTTTATCGGTATATCCGTTTTCGCGTGTTTTAATAAAATATGCGTTTTCGGCAAATCGTGCCGAATCAAAAAGCACTTTTATATTGTATTTGTCTGCTAATTCCTTTACCTCCCGGAGGTTTTGCATCGAAACGGGTTGTCCGCCGGCTGTATTATTAGTTACGGTAATAATAATAAACGGAATTTTTGCTGCTCCGTGTTCTTTAATTACTGCTTCCAGTTTGTTCAAATCCACATTCCCTTTAAAAGGATGTGTGTTTTCGGTATCAAACGCTTCGTCAATAGTACAGTCAATAGCCGTAGCTTTCCGAAACTCAATATGTCCTTTGGTAGTATCAAAATGTGAGTTTCCGGGTACTACATCACCGTCTTTCACCAAGGCTGAAAATAAAACATTTTCGGCAGCACGACCTTGATGTGTGGGTAAAAAATGTTCAAAGCCCAAAATATTTTTAATAGCTTCTTTCATTTTGTAATACGATGAAGCACCTGCATAACTTTCATCGCCCAGCATTAGTTCTGACCATTGTTTGTCGCTCATTGCTCCGGTGCCTGAATCTGTGAGCAAATCGATAAATACCTGACTGCTTTTCAGATTAAAGAGATTGTATTTTGCTTCTTTTATCCATTGTTCGCGTTCTTCACGTGTACTGCGTTTAATGGTTTCTATCATTTTTATTTTATAATTTTCTGCAAAAGGAAGTTCCATGATTTTTGAAATTTATAGATGATAAATCTGAAATTAAAGATTAAAATAAAAAGCTAATTAAGTTACAAAGTAACTTAATTTGTGGAACTATGAGGCAAAGAAATCCCTTTCTTTTAAGTTGGTGTATCTGTATTTTGGTTTGTAACTTAATTGATACATGTGTTTGATTTTTTTCTGCAACGAAATTATAAAAAAATATTGGAATTACTTTTATAT
>JALWNR010000215.1 GCA_027083715.1 Bacteroidales bacterium | reverse complement strand
CTTAATGATTTATCTAATAATTCACTTTTATTGATATAAATATGTTTTAAAATATTGCTTAATTTATCCATATCACCTTTTGTAAAGATAAATCCATTACTTGTATCAACTAACTCTTCTGTCCCACCAACATCGGTAACTACAACAGGCAAACCACAAGCCATAGCTTCAAGTAATGCATTACTCATACCTTCGTTATACGATGGAAGTACAAATATATCAGCTTTTTGATAAAATTCATGCATCTTTTTTCTTTCAATATAAGCACAAAAGCAAATTTGTTCCGAAACATCCAGCTCTTTTGCCAGTTTCATATAGTTTTCTTTCTCATCACCCTCACCAATAAAATCAATATGAAAAATAATATTTTGCTCTTTTAGTTTTGCAACAGCCTTTATTAAAATATCCTGCCCTTTGCGTTTTATCAGTCGTGCCGGACAAATTATTTTCAGCGGATGATTTAAGGTTTTTTCTACAGGAAAAAATTTTTCAGTATCTACTCCATTATATATTACAATTATTTTTAATTTCCGGTTAATGCTTTTTACCATTTCATATTCGGTTTTGCATTTTGTAATCAAAAGCTTTGCTTTTTTCCAGATTAGTTTAATTAGCGGAGAAATAATTTTATAAACCGTTTTGTAACGTTCTTCAAATCCCGGAATATCAGGTCCTCCTACCCTTATATAATACGGAAGTTTAAAAAATACGAGCAACAAAAAAGATACAAAACCCGCCGGAACCGTACTCCATGCAAAACTAAAATCATATTTGTTTTTTCTTTGCAAACGGATGGCTTTAAAACTTGCTTTTAGGGTGTATTTTATTAATTCATAGTTACTTGCGTGATGTATGTTTTTGTTATTCTCAAGTACCTTATAAATAGTAATATTATCCGAAAACTGCTCTACCTTATTATTTTCGGAATTTCCGGAGGTAATTAAATCAATTTTAAGATTCGGGTATTTACTAAACTGCTTAAAAAGTTCAAGGTTAACAGTTCCCGTACCACCTCCAAGTGGAGGAAATTCATTATTCAGCATTAATATTCTCACTGCTTACTCCTCAAAATTAATTTTTTCTTTAATGATGTAAATTGGTCTTGATCGTACCTCGTTAAATATCCGCCAGATGTATTCACCGATAATCCACATCAGCATAAACATAAAGCCCATAAAAATAAACAATACCACGATTAGCCATTTATAAAGATGATAATATACTCCGTTTATTATCACATCACCAATTTGATAAAGTAAAAGCCCGATTCCAAAGAAAATGGTGATAAGTCCCAAATAAAATCCCAAACGAAGTGGTAGTACTGAAAAATTAAACATACCATCCATCCCTAAACGTGCCAACTTACTTAATGAATAAGCAGACTCGCCCTCCACTCTATCCGGACGATAATAATCTACATAAGTGTGCGAAAAACCTGTCCAAGCAACCATTCCCCGTAAATAGCGCGAATGCTCGGGCATATTGTTAATTTCATATAAAACCGATTTATCTATTAAGCGAAAATCACCAACATTACGCGGCATATCCACAAAAGAAAACTTATTTAAAATTCGGTAATAGATTTTTGAACCTATTTTTTTAAAAAAATGATCTTTGCGATAATTTAAACGTCTTGCATAAACAATATCAAAACCTTCTTTCCATTTTTGATACATTTCATGAATAACTTCCGGCGGGTCTTGTAAATCACAATCCATTGATATAGTGGCATCTCCTTTGGCTAATTTTAATCCGGCAGTTAGTGCGGATTGATGTCCAAAATTACGGGTAAGACTTATTATTTTAATACTATTATCATTTTGGGCTAAATTTTTGAGCTTTTCTACTGTATTATCAGTACTGCCATCATTTATAAAAATAATTTCAAAGGGTTCTTTTATTTCTTGCATTAAAGCTTTTATTCGAGAATAGATGGCTTCAACATTTTTTTCTTCGTTATATGCCGGAATTACAAATGATAACATAAATCTATACTTTTTTAAAAGGTAAAGATATAGACTATAAGCATATTTTAAAAATTATCTTTTGATTCCTTAACCGCAATAATTCATGAAATTATCTTTATGCAGATACAAGGCATCGTATTCCGCCGACATATCTTTATATTTCAAGGAATTCGTAACGAAGTAGATGCTTAAAGAGAATTTCAAGCGACACCTAACCTTTAGCCTCATGAGCCGAAGGCGAATAAATTTGAGTGCCTTTATTTTGTTGCAAAACCTTCTTAATCTGTTGATAATAAAAATATTACAGTGCATTTACAATAAAAGCGGTGAACTGCGAAGCACCTCACCGAAGGTAATTTTGCGGGTTAAAACTGCAAACTATTTTACTCAATACCCGTTAAAAAATGAAAGGTAAAGAGTGAGGAGTGAATTAATCCACTTCCCGCTCTTCACCTTTCATTTTTTAACGAAGTATTATAAACTATAGTCAAATTTAATTACAATCACCTTCTTCAATACATTGGGCATCAATAACTGCAATAGTTGCCATATAAACTATTTCACGCACAGTACTTTCCATTTGTAATACATGAATAGGTTTTTTCATTCCCATTAAAATTGGTCCAATAACTTCTCCTTCGCCTATTTCCTGCATTATTTTATATGCTGCGTTACCGGTACTTAGGTTTGGAAAAATAACTGTATTCACTTTTTTGCTGCCTAATTTAGTAAATGGGAATTGTTTTTGACGATGCTCTGCATTAAAGGCAAAATTTGCTTGCATTTCGCCATCCACAATTATTTCCGGATAATTTTCATGTAAAATTTTTATTGCATCTTGCACTCGTTTAGGACTGCCATCACGTACAGAACCAAAATTGGAATATGAAATCATTGCAATAACCGGTTCTAAACCATATCTTCTAACGGTTTTAGCAGCTGCAAGAGTCGTTTCTACTAAAGTTTCAGGGCTGGGCTGACGATTAACCGTTGTATCAGCAAAAAACAATGGACCTCTTTTTGTTTTCACAACGTGCATACCGGCAATATGATTATATTCAGGATGTGTACCTACAATTTCCAAAGCGGGTTTGATAATTTGTGCATATTTTGACGAAGTTCCTGAAATAAATGCATCTGCATCGCCGGTTTCTACCATCATAATGCCAAAATAATTTCTATTGTATATAATTTCACGGGCTTCGTCCAAAGTCATTCCTTTACGTTTGCGCTTTTCCCATAAAATTTTTGCATATCGCTCACGTCGAGCACCTTCATCTTTACAGCGTGGGTCAATAATCGGAACATTATTCAATTCCAGCTGATTATCTTCAATCAACTGATTAATTACTTCTACATTTCCTAATAAAATAGGTTTTGCCAATTTTTCGTGTAAACAAACCTGTGCTGCTTTAAGCACATTAAAATTTGTTGCTTCTGCAAAAACCACCCATTTAGGATTTTGTCTGGCTTTTTCATTTATCGAATTAATCAATTTATTTCCATGTCCTAAACGATTTTCCAGCTCTTCCTTATAAGCATCCCAATCAGTAATTGGCGATTGTGCAACACCTGAATCCATAGCTGCTTTTGCAACTGCCGGAGCAACAATACTTATCAATCTTGGATCTAAAGGCTTAGGGATAATATAATCACGACCGAATTTTAAATTCCTTGTATTATAAGCTGCATTAACATCTTCGGGAACATCCATTTTTGCTAATGAAGCAATGGCATATACTGCTGCTTTTTTCATTTCCTCATTTATAGCGGTTGCTTTAACGTCTAAAGCTCCTCTAAAAATATAAGGAAATCCGAGCACATTATTTACCTGATTTGGATAATCAGACCTTCCGGTAGCCATAATCACATCATCACGCGCATCTTTGGCATCTTCATAGGTAATTTCAGGATCCGGATTAGCCATAGCAAAAACAATAGGATCTTTTGCCATACTTTTAACCATATCCTTGGTAACAAGTCCTCCTTTTGAAAGACCTAAAAAAACATCTGCACCCTCTAATGCTTCTGCAAGTGTATTTACTTTTCGCTTAGTAACAAATTGTTTTTTATATTTATTAATATCTTTTCTTTCTTCATTAATTACCCCTTTACTATCACACATAACCACATTTTCGGGTTTCACACCCAAAGACATTATCAAACGTGTACAAGCCATAGCCGAAGCCCCTGCTCCGCTAATAACCATTTTAATATCTTCTATTTTTTTATTTACCAATTCAAGCGCATTAACAATTCCTGCTGATGAAATAATTGCTGTTCCATGCTGATCATCGTGCATTACCGGAATATCCAGTTCGTTTTTTAAACGCTCTTCAATTTCAAAACATTCAGGTGCTTTAATATCTTCTAAGTTAATACCTCCAAAGGTGGGTGAAATCTCTTTTACGGTTTCAACAAATTTATCAACATCAGTAGTATCTACTTCAATATCAAAAACATCTACGTCTGCAAAGATTTTAAAAAGTAAACCTTTTCCTTCCATAACAGGTTTACCACCTAATGCTCCTAGGTTTCCTAAGCCCAAAACGGCTGTTCCATTAGATATTACAGCAACCAAATTACCTTTTGCCGTGTATTTATATGCTTCTTTGGGGTCTTTTTCGATCTCCAAACAAGGGTCGGCTACTCCCGGAGAGTATGCTAGTGCCAAATCCCGTTGACTACTATGCGGTTTAGTTGGAATAACTTCAATTTTTCCGGGTCTTCCTTCTGAATGATACTTTAATGCATCATCTTTTGTTATTTTTGCCATATCAAATTAATTTTAAGATATTATTATACAAAGTTAAGTGCTTTTTAATCGCAATGTTCAATTTCAAATATTTTTCTTAACATAAACTCATATGTTTATTACAATTAAAAATAGTCATAATTCGTTATATGAGCGAAATAATGCTCTAATGTGATAATGTATAAACAGCACGGGCTACAATTTAACAACTTTAAATATCAAAGATGATGATTTCATATTTTAAACACTTTACGTATTTAGTATTAATACCTATTTTTATAAGTGTGCACATGTCAGCACAAGAAGAGACAACAACCTTTGGCTCTGATTCAATAATTCAAGAATATTATCTTGGTTTTAACCTAATCCCGAATGCCGGAGGTGGATTGGTTAATTTTGCATTAGTAAAGCCCTTAGCTGGTGGCAAACGAAAAATTATTTTAATTACACAAGATGATTTTGTATATCAGGCAAAAGGGAAAACAAAATCTTTGGCAAATCCGTATAAAATCGATTATTTTAAAAAGTATAACATTACTAATTTATCAATATTGGATAATTTATGGAAACTACGTTATACAGAGTTTCCATACAAAACAACAGGTAAAGCAGAAAAAGGCTGGTCTCAAAATATAGAATTTGATTATTTGCCAACAGCCGAACAAATGGAAATGCTTAAAAAATTTGGAATTGAACATTTAAGAGATTATTTCTACGGAGAAAATGCATTTCGATTATTAGAGGCAATTCAGAATCCGCAATGGCTAAGAAGTTATAAAGAGGCTTATTGATATGTAAATTAAGAGTTATACTAAATTAGCCCAATTTGTAAGAACACATGAAACAAGCATGATTAAACACACAAAGCCTGTCCCGATTTTTCGGGAGCAATGATTATTTTACATCATGCGGTTCTTCCTCAGTAGCGGAACAGGCTATGTGGCAATTAAAAATAGTAAAAAATAAACACATGAAAAAGTG
>JALWNR010000214.1 GCA_027083715.1 Bacteroidales bacterium | reverse complement strand
GTATCTAATTAGATGAATATTCTTTATAAGCATAATAATTAATTTTTAAAAAAAGAGGTTTCAAAAAACTTAAACAGCACAGAATCAAGATAATTTAAAATCTGCTTTAACTGAAATATTGAACAGTAAATAAAGTAACTTAAAACAAATCTTGAAAGATTTGGCTATAGTTTAAAATAGAGGATATAATTAAAAGTTGTTTTATTTCTGTTTTGGCTAAAGCCGTTTTGCTTCAATATTTTTTGCCCGAAGCTAAAGCATCAGGCTAATAATTAGCTTCGATTTTTAATACCCTTAAATATTTTAAAGGGAAAAAATATTATGCCGATGGATTATTTATCAAAGGATTTATTCTTTGTTACAAATAACCAATCGGTATAAGCCGGAGATTCAAGTTTTTGAAATAATCAGTACACAAAAACAGTTATTTATAGAACAAACTAAATATGCACCAAAATTTGCCACCTTACAGGATTAATAATCAGTTTTTTGCCGATGGGCTCTAATTTAAATCATAGCTAATGATTTATATAAATACTTATTTATTAATTAGTTATATTAATTTTTAGGAAAATTTAAAAAAATACAGTAAATTTCAATTTTTAAATCAATGAATACAAACAATGGAAATTGAAAAAAATAATATACCCGAAGAAAGCAAACATAAAAAAGCAATTGCATACAATATTAAATCACTATTAAGGATTACAAAAAAGTTCTTAATTGAAATATTATCCATACGCGAAGGTACAGATATTGAAGGAACCATAAACGGTATTAAAAAAGACATGGTATTTCGTGGGGTGACAGTATGGATTTTGGTAGCCTCTATTTTTATAGCCTCCATAGGGCTTAATGTAAACTCTATTCCAGTAGTAATAGGTGCAATGTTAATCTCACCATTAATGAGTCCAATTCTCGGAATAGGACTATCTGTGGGTACCAATGATTGGGATACTCTGTTACGTTCACTTAAAAATTTCGGAATTGCTATTATTATCAGTTTAATTACGTCCATTATATATTTTTTAATTACCCCTTTAAAAGAAGCATCACCCGAACTTTTAGCCAGAACAAAACCTACCATACTCGATGTATTAATAGCAATATTTGGTGGTATTGCAGGGATTGTGGCAGGTTCACGTAGCGAAAAAACTAATGTGATACCCGGTGTGGCAATAGCTACCGCATTAATGCCACCTCTTTGTACCGCCGGATACGGAATAGCTACCGGACAGTACTCATTCTTTTTTGGTGCATTTTACTTATTTTTTATCAATTCAGTTTTTATAGCATTATCAACATTAGTTATAGTTCGTTACTTACATTTTCCGAAACATACTTATGTAAACAAACAGAAAGAAAAACAATTTAAACGGTACATCACAATTTTTGTAATCATAGTAATATTGCCAAGTGCAAATATTTTTATCAACGTGATGCAAGAAACACGCTTTTATACAACTGTTAAAAATTTTATGAAAAATGAATTTTATTTTGATAAAACTGAAATTATAAATCAAAAATTTAATTATTCGGATACTTTATCAACTATTGATTTATATCTCATTGGTGAAAAATTACCGGATTATGTAATTAAGGATTTAAACAAAAAATTAGACGAGTATGGTTTAATAGCACATGGAAATTACATTAATCGAAATTTCTTCAGTATCACAGACAGTACTGTTCTACGAGTTCACCAAAACCCAAATGAAAGGGACAGTAGTATTTATACAAAAATTGATTATTTAACCAATAACCTAAGCCGTGATATTCGGACAGGAATATTAGAAGATATTTACAAAAAAAATGAAGAAATAATTAAATACAAAGATGCCAGAATTGATTTTTTAGAAAATGAATTAATAAATTTACAAAAAGACACAATACCCATTTATTTACTTTCACAAGAAATAAAAATACAATTCCCAAAAATCACTAAGTTTGCTTATGCAAAAAGTATTGAAAGCAATCTGTCCGGCGATATTGATACGATACCAACCTTTATTGTAAAATGGAACAGCTACGCATGGCGCGCACAAAGGCAACAACAAAAAAATATTCTTGAAAAATGGTTAAAAGTCCGCCTACAATTAGATACCATTCAAGTTATTGAAATGCGTTAGCAAAGTACCACCAACAATCCCTTGCTGTGATTTTGAAACTTCATTATTTGCGATGCATGTTTGTCCATCAGGTTTTGAAACCAATTCTTAAAGAAAAATTGATATACTAATTTTTTTTATCGAATAAAAATTTGTTCCACGTAGAACATTTTATCCTAAATTTCAAAAAAGAAAAAAATAAACACTTCTCTCCTATTTTCTCTTAGCGAGATTATAAAATTTACGTACCAATGTAAAGCAAGCTCTAAAATATGCAATTCTCAGAGACTTAAAATCCAATATTTTTGACTTTATTTAATTGATTTTTAGAAATTTATACATCAGACAAATAGGTACACAAAGAAAAGCTAAAAAATCAATATTTTTAACAAAACTTTACTTTTTAAAATAATCATAAATAATCCTGGCTTTGGCAGTTCCAACCGCATTTTGTAAATCATCAAAACAAGCATTTTTGATTTCATCAAAAGTTTTAAAACGGGCATACAATTGTTCTATAGTTTTGGTACCGATACCGGAAATATATTCCAATTCAGAATGTAAAAAATTCTTTGAGCGCATTTGCCGGTGAAAGCTTATACCAAACCTATGTGCCTCGTTTCGGGCATGCTGTATAATTTTTAATGTTTCGGAATTTTTATCTAAATACAAAGGTACAGAATCATCAGGAAAATATATTTCCTCTAATTTTTTTGCAATACCGATAATAGAAATTTTACCTCGTAAATTTAATTGTTCCAGACTTTTTAAAGCAGCGCTTAATTGACCTTTACCTCCATCTATAATAATCAGTTGTGGTAAATGAAGACCTTCCTCCAACATGCGTTTATACCTACGGTATATTATTTCTTCCATCGAAGCAAAATCATCTGGACCCACCACAGTTTTAACATGGAAATGTCGATAATCTTTTTTTGAAGGTTTGGTATTTTTAAATACAACACAGGCAGCTACAGGATTAGAACCCTGAATATTAGAATTATCAAAACACTCAATATGACGTGGAAGTTCTGGTAAACGCAGATCTTTTTGCATACGCGAAAGTATCCTTTTTGTATGCCTTTCTGGATCAACATTAGCTCTTTGCTTATTCTTTTCAAGCAGATAATATTTCACATTTTTTTCCGAAAGTTCCAATAGTTTTTTCTTATCTCCTATTTTTGGAACAATAAATTTAACACCATCAATATATTCATTAGGTACAAAAGGAACTAAAATTTCATTAGCAATACTATTAAACTTTTGTCGAATATCAATTATTGCAAGCATTAATAAATCCTGAATATCCTCATCAAGCCTTTTTCTAAGTTCAAGAGTGTGTACCTGAATTATAGAACCATTTACAATTTTCATAAAATTAACATAAGCAAATTGCTCATCATCAATAATTGAAAATACATCAACGTTATGAACAGCAGGATTTACAACAGTAGATTTACTACGATAATTTTCCAATAATTCTATTTTTTCCTTAAGATTATGTGCTTTCTCATACTCAAAATTAGCAGCACACGTTTCCATATTAGCTTTTAAATTTTGAATAACTTTACGAATATCTCCTTTTAAAATATGTGAAATTTCATCAATATATTGGTTATATTCTTGTTCTGATTGTAAACCTACACAAGGTGCATTACAGTTTTTTATATGATATTCTAAACAAACTTTAAATTTATTTTTCTTAATATTATTCTCACTAAGATTATACTTACATGTTCTAATCTTATACAATTGACGAAACATATCCAGCATAATACGAACCATGCGTACAGATGTATAAGGACCAAAATATTTAGAACCGTCTTTGTACACATTTCGTGTCATAAATACACGTGGAAAAGACTCATTTTTAATACAAATATAGGGATAAGATTTATCGTCTTTAAGTAAAACATTATAACGAGGCTGATACTTTTTAATTAAATTATTCTCCAACAACAAAGCATCTGTTTCAGTTTCAACAACAATATGTTTGATATCTGCAATTTTACTTACTAATATGCGTGTTTTGCCGGAATCATGATTTTTAATAAAATAAGAAGATACTCGTTTATTTAATTTCTTTGCTTTACCAACATAAATAACATCACCGGTTGAATTTAAAAATAAATAAACACCGGGTAAATCCGGTAAAACTTTAATCTTTTGGGCAATATATTCTGATTTTGAAGACATATAAAAACATAAAAAATCGCAAACTTATATCACTAAAGCAATATACAAATTTGCGATTAAATCAACAACTCTATTTCTTAAACAAACAAATGAGTAAACTCAAATTTTTTACCGTCAAATAATCCTTTATCACCAATTTTCAGCTCAGGAATAACCAAAAGCGCCATAAAAGATAAAGTCATAAAAGGAGCATGAAGTGTACTCCCCCACCCTTTTGCAACCTTATTGATAGTTTTATACAATTCAGCAACTTCTTCCCCCTTCATATCACTCATTAATCCGGCTACCGGAAGAGGTAAAACATATTCCTCTAAATCATTTACAGCTACCATACCTCCTTTTTCCCGAATAACCAAATTAATTGCCTTAAGCAAGTCAGAATCATTAGTTCCTACTGCGATAATATTATGACTATCATGAGCTACACTACCTGCAATTGCGCCTTTTTTTAAACCAAAACCTTTAACCAAAGACACCTGAGGCTTTGTTTGTTTGTAACGGTTTACAACTACTATTTTAAGAACATCTGAACTTGTATCACTAACAACAAAACCATTTTCAGACTTAATCTGGCACAGCTCCATTCCGGTGTACAAATCCCCATCTTTTGCCACAATAACTTTTGCCTTAGAACTGCTTGATTTTAAACGAATATCGTCTAATGATATAAAGTCAATATTAAAATTATTTTCAGGGATTATTTTAGGTACAGAAAAAAGAATTTCAGAGTTATCATAAATACGATTTCCATCGATAAAAACAGATAAAACACTAAAGTCTTTTAAATCGTTTACTAAAATAAAATCAGCAGGATCACCAAGCTGTAAAAGACCTACTTCCAAACCATAATGCTTTACCGGATTATAGGTAACAGAACGTAACACATTAAATAAATCAAGACCTTTATCTAAAGCACGTACAACAAAATTGTTAACATGAGCCTCTAACAAATCATCAGGATGTCTATCATCAGAGCAAAGCATTACTTCATCAGGAAACATATCGATAACAGAATATAGTGCTTCAAAATTTTTAGCAGCACTCCCCTCTCTTATTTGCAATTTAATACCTAATTTTATTTTTTCTACGGCTTCTTCAACACTAACACTCTCATGATCCGTACTTATTCCCGCATCAGCGTACTTAACAAGACCACTACCACTTAAACCAGGCGCATGCCCATCAATTGGTTTATTGTATTTTTTTGCCGCACTAATCTTAGCCAACACTTCTTCATCATCATAAATCACGCCAGGAAAATTCATCATTTCAGACAAATACTTAAACTCATCTCGAGACAATAAACGTTCCACTTCTTGAGAATTTAAAACACTTCCCGATGTTTCAAATTCTGTTGCAGGCACACAAGAAGGCACACCAAAATAAAACTTAAGCGGAACCTTCGATGCATTTTCAAGC
>JALWNR010000213.1 GCA_027083715.1 Bacteroidales bacterium | reverse complement strand
GAAAATATTTGCTAAAGCAAATATTCAAATCACTGAAAGTTATTACTGTCCGCATCATTCCGATATTGAAAAATGTATTTGCCGAAAACCTAAGTCCTTACTTTTGGAAAAGGCAGTGGCACGTTTTAATATTGATAAAGAAAATTCGGTAATGATTGGCGATTCGGATAGAGACATACAAGCTGCGGAAAAAATAGGCATAAAAGGATTAAGAGTAAAAGCAAATACTAATTTATTTGATGAAATTGCAAAAAGTGATTTTGCCTTTTTAATATCTTGATGAAGAATAATAATTAAATGACCAAAATACAATATATAAGCTACAACGGACAAGTAATTGCAGCCAACGAATTTGGAATTACGATAAACAACCGCTCATTCCAATACGGTGATGGCTTGTTTGAAACCATGCATGCAGTAGGCTCTCAGGTGCAGTTTTTTTATGATCATATTGAAAGGCTTGTAGCAAGTATGAAGGTATTAAAAATGGAAGTACCTGTTCGCTTCACAATTGATACAATGGGCTTACAAAAAGAAATTGCAAAGCTACTTACCAAAAATAAAATCTTCAAAGGAGGGCGAGTACGCCTGACTGTTTTTCGCAGAGCCGGTGGATTATACAGTCCTAAAACATCAGAAGTAAGTTATATTGTTCAAGCTCTGCCCTTAGAACAAACTTATTATGAGCTAAATACAAAAGGTTATATTATTGATGTTTTTGATGAAATTCCTAAACCGGTAAATATTTTATCAGGTATAAAATCTACAAGTTCCTTACTTTATATAATGGCGGGTATTTATCGTAAAGAAAATAATTTAGACGAGTGTTTGCTTATTAATGAAACAGGAAATATTGTTGAAGGCATGAGTTCAAATATTTTTTTGGTAAAAGACAATTACATTTACACGCCTCCTTTGCGCAGTGGTTGCTTAAACGGAATCATGCGAAAAAAAGTCATTAATTTAGCTAAAAGTGAAGGTTTTACAGTTTTTGATGAAGTTCCTATAAAATTACAGGATATTATGGCTGCTGATGAGCTTTTTTTTACTAATGCTATCACAGGTATCCGTTGGGTAATGGGTTTTAAACATAGGCGTTATTTTAATAAAATCACCAAAATATTAAGTCAAAAACTGAACAAAAAAATTTTTGCAGAGTATGAAGTTACTTATTGAAAAATCAATAATAAATTTTAAATTAGCTGCAAATTATAAATTACTTAATCCCAAAAATGAAAAATGCCCATAAAAAATTAAATGAACTTTCCGCTACGGCAATTTGTGGTAATGATATTAGCTCATCGGTTTTATATGTTTCAGCACTGTCTATTGCTTATGCAGGGCAATATGCTTGGATTACCTTATTAATAGTTTCTTTTGTTTTATTTCTTTTTCGAAAAATTTACGGTGAAGTAGTAGGAGCTTTACCTCTTAACGGTGGTGCATATAATGCATTGTTAAATACCACAAGTAAAGGAATGGCATCCTTTGCAGCTACTTTAACCATTCTGTCTTATATGGCAACAGCCGTTATTTCGGCAAATGAAGCAATTCATTATCTACATCATTTAATTCCTTCCCTGCCGGTTATTATTACAACAATTGTTTTATTGAGTATTTTTGCATTCTTAGTAATTATAGGTATTTCAGAATCGGCAAAAGTTGCTATAGGAATTTTTCTTTTTCACCTTTTTTATTTAATTTTTTTAAGTGTTTTCATCATTATCTATTTATCTCAAAACGGAATTTCTGTTTTTCTTGAAAATTGGCACTTCCCGGTTTCGTCAGGAGGGATTATGGAAGCTATTTTCTTCGGATTTGCAGCTTCTATGCTTGGTGTATCAGGGTTTGAAAGTTCAGCAAATTTTGTTGAGGAACAAAAAAGAGGTGTTTTCCCGAAAACATTGAAAAATATGTGGGCAATTGTTAGTATTATTAACCCGCTAATGGCTGTTTTTGCACTGGCATTATTTACAATTCCTATATTGCAAAGTGATAGCTATCAAAACACATTGCTTATTGAAATGGGTGAACATGTTGGTGGAGCTTGGGTTGCTCGTTTGATTGCCATCGATGCTTTTTTGGTATTAAGTGGTGCAGTTTTAACAAGCTATGTGGGTGTATCCGGTTTATTGGAGCGTATGACACTTGACCGTATAATGCCTCCGTTTTTCCTTAAAAAGAACAAAAGAGGAAGTTCGTACCGCATTATTTTAATGTTTCTTATCTTATCCGTTTCCGTACTTTTACTTACCAAAGGAAATGTAAAATTATTAGCCGGCGTTTATACCATATCTTTCCTTTCGGTAATGGCCTTGTTTGGCATCGGTAATATTTTACTGAAAGTAAAAAGAAAAAAATTGCCGCGTCCGGAAAAAGCTCCCTGGGGTGGAGTATTTATAGCTATTATTGCTGTTATATTTGCACTTATCGGTAATATTTTAATGAAACCTAAAGACGGACTTCCCAGTAATTTTACGGTCTTTTTAATTTACTTTATACCCGCAATTTTATTTGTAATTGTAATGCTTAACCGGACTATTTTATTAAAACTGCTGCTAAATATTCTGGATGCCATTTTTGATCCGATACGTACTTTTTTCATCAAAACACATAAAAAAATTCAGCATACTATAAATAAAATTAACAGTCAGGAGTTTGTGTTTTTTACCAAAGGAGACAGTATTGCCACTTTAAATAAAGTAATGTTATACATTTCCAATAATGAACATACCAAAAAGTTAAAAATTGTTCTTGTTTTAAAAGAGGGAGAGAAAGTTCCCGAAAAACTCATGCAGGAAATTGATTTTCTGGATAGAGAATATCCGAATATAAAAATTGAATTTGTGGTTGAAAAAGGTGAGTTTACACCACAACTTATTCATGAATTATCAAAAAAATGGAAAATTCCCATTAACTTTATGTTTATTGGTTCGCCGGGCGATAAATTTCCATACCGGATTGAAGAATTAGGCGGTGTAAGGTTGATTATTTAAAAGTCGCTTCTTTTTTGAGATTGAAGCAAAATTTTTCATTTTCATATTATTCAGCTATTTTTATCAGCTGTTTAGAAAAGTAAAAAATGTATTTATCTGTTAATAACGAAATATCGGCAAAAGCACTGCAATTTGTTAATAGTACTAACCGCCATGTTTTTCTTACGGGAAAAGCAGGAACCGGAAAAACTACTTTTCTGAAAGAAATTACGTATCTTACGCATAAAAAAACAATTGTTGCCGCACCCACTGGTATTGCAGCCATTAATGCAGGCGGTGTTACCTTACACTCACTGTTTCAATTACCTTTCGGAACGTTTATTCCCGATAATTCTTTTCATATTTACGGTGAAATAAATACACAAATACACACTCCGCGCAGTTTGCTTGCCAAACAACAAATGCACAGCAATAAGCGTAGCTTATTGAAGGAAATGGAACTACTGATTATTGACGAGGTAAGTATGTTACGTGCCGATATTCTGGATGCCATAGATACAGTATTGCGCCACGTTCGCAGAAAAAGACATTTGCCTTTTGGCGGAGTACAAATATTATTTATCGGCGATTTGTTTCAACTGCCGCCGGTTGTTAAAGATGATGAGTGGGCGTATTTGAAAAATTATTATCCGGCAATGTTCTTTTTTGAGGCAAAGGCATTGCAAAGCAACAAGCCGGTTTATATTGAGTTGGAAAAAATCTATCGACAAAGCAATCAGGATTTTATTGATATTCTGAACAATTTGCGCGAAAACCGGATTGTAAAAAAAGATATTGATAAATTGAACGAATATTATCAGCCCGATTTTGCACCAAAACCCAAAGAAGGATATGTTTTTTTAACTACGCATAACTACAAAGCCGATAATATCAATAGTGAAGAGCTGAAAAAAATCGATAAAAAAAGTTTTAAGTACAAAGCCGATATAATTGGCGATTTTCCGGAATATATGTATCCGCTGGAAGAAATATTGGAACTGAAAGAAGGAGCACAAATAATGTTTGTAAAAAACGATTATTCGGGCGAGGGAAAATATTTTAACGGTAAAATAGGAACAATCAATAAACTGGCTAATGATTTTATTGAGGTAGATTTAAATACTGAAAATGAGCCTATTAGAATAGAAAAATATACATGGGAAAATAAAAAATTCAGTCTCAATGCTGAAACCAATGAAATAGAAGAAAACATAATCGGTACTTTTACCCAATACCCCATTAAACTGGCTTGGGCAATTACTATACACAAAAGTCAGGGATTAACTTTTGATAAAGCAATTATTGATATTTCACGTGCATTCGCCGCAGGGCAAATCTATGTGGCACTTTCACGTTTAACTTCATTAGACGGCTTGGTGCTTACCTCCCCGATGAAATTCAACGTGCCCGAGCAGGCAGATGTACTGAAAGAGTACATGAAAAGCAAACAATCACCTAAGGAGTTAGAGCAGGCTTTCAAACAAGGATTAAAAGAATATATTGACAGTTATGTACGCGAAGCCTTTAATTTTGAGCCGCTGCTTAATCAGATAAACTATTATATTGCAGGTTTTGATAAAGGCGAAAAAGCTACAAAAAAAGATAAATATAAGCCTTGGGCTGTGGGTTTAAAAGAACTTTTACTGCCACCTTATGATGTATCGAAAAAATTTTTATTGCAGATTGATAAAATTACCAAATTAAATCCCGAACAGTATCTCGAAAAACTTTTAGAGCGTGTTAGTGCTGCAAAAGACTATTTTGAACCTATTTTAAAAGATTTTTCAAAAAAAATCAACAAACCGGTTGAAGAATTAAGTCACGAAAAACGTGTAAAAAAATACATTACCGAATTAAAAGATTTAGATCGTGTGTTTTTTGGGCAATTGCAAAAAATATTCAAAGCCGAAGCCTTAATTGAGGCAGTAATTAAAAATACGGAACTAAGCAAAGAACAATTGGATAAATCACAACCCGAAAAGCCTGTTGTTGTAGAAATTACACCGAAAAAAAAGCAACTAAAACCCAAAGAAAAAGTAGTGCGTACACCAACGCATAAAATTTCCTTTCAGATGTTTAAAGAAGGCAAAAGCATTGAAGAAATTTCAGCGGAAAGAGGTATTAAAGACAGAACCATCCAAAACCATCTTGTAGCATATGTGGAAAGTGGAGAATTAGATGTGCTGGATTTTGTGAGCAAAGAAAAACTGGATAAAATTACCACAGTGTATAAAACACTGGACGAAATAAAATTAACACCCATCAAAGAAAAACTGGGTGATGATTACTCCTGGGAAGAAATAAAATTTGCAGTGGCGCATCTGAAAAAAAATCAGTCTAAAACAAACCAAACATCTTAGCCGAAGCTACCACCAAAGTTATCAAAAGAATGTAACGTACAAATTTAGCTCCCAGACGAACAGCATAACGTGCCGCAACAAAAGCTCCTGCCATATTCCCAACAGCCAGCACTAAACCTACGGAATAATTTACCTGATCGTTCATAATAAAAACCATTAATGCAAAAGCAGTGTAAATCAGTACAATAAACACTTTTACCGCATTGGCTTTTAGCAAATCAAAACCTGCACCCAACACTAAACCTGCCAATAAGAAAAAACCAACACCTGCCTGAATAAATCCGCCGTACATCCCGATAAAAAAGAAAATAATGATTTGCCATATTCCGGGCTTGGCTTGTACATTTTCCGTAGCATTAATCCACCGCGAAGGTTTCATTAAAATTAAGAAAAA
>JALWNR010000212.1 GCA_027083715.1 Bacteroidales bacterium | reverse complement strand
CATATAAGTTATGCTCACATTAAAACTTTTACGCGAACAAAGCGAACTGGTAATTGAACGTTTAAAAATTAAAAACTTTGATGCGAAAAATATTGTTGCCAAAATTTTGGATATTGATAATTCGCGCCGTGAGATAAAAAGCGAATTGGATAACTGTTTGGCAGAATTAAACAGCATATCCAAACAAATAGGAATACTTTTTAAAGAAGGAAAAGTTGAAGAAGCCAATAAAGCCAAAGAAAAAACAGGAACATTAAAAACAAAATCAAAAGAATTGGGCGAGCAACTGGCAAAACTTGAAACAGAGATGCAGGAATTAGTGGTACAGTTGCCTAACTTACCTCACCAATCTGTTCCGTCAGGGAAAAGTGATGAAGATAACGAAAAAGTGAAAGAAGGCGGAGCAATTCCAAACTTATCGCAAAAACTGCCTCACTGGGATTTGGCTAAAAAATATGACTTGATTGATTTTGAACTGGGAAATAAAATTACCGGTGCAGGATTTCCGGTGTATAAAGGCAAAGGAGCGCGTTTGCAACGTGCTTTAATCAGTTATTTTTTAGATAGAGCTACTGAAAATGGTTATAATGAAGTTATTCCGCCTTTGGTAGTGAACGAGGCATCAGGTTTTGGAACCGGACAATTGCCCGATAAAGAAGGGCAAATGTATCATGTAGGTGTAGATAATTTGTATTTAATCCCAACAGCTGAAGTGCCGGTTACCAATATTTTCAGGGATGTAATTTTAAATGCCGATGATTTTCCGGTAAAACAGGTGGCTTATACACCTTGTTTTCGTCGCGAAGCCGGCTCTTACGGAAAAGATGTGCGTGGATTAAACCGTTTGCACCAATTTGACAAAGTGGAAATTGTGCAAGTACGTCATCCTGAAGATTCATACAAAGCACTGGACGAAATGGTGGCTTATGTAGAGTCATTAGTACAAAGTTTGGGATTGCCTTATCGGATATTGCGTTTGTGTGGTGGTGATTTAAGTTTTACTTCGGCTTTGACATATGATTTTGAAGTATATTCTGCAGCACAAGAAAAATGGTTAGAAGTAAGTTCTGTTTCAAATTTTGTCGATTATCAGGCAAACCGTTTAAAGCTACGCTTTAAAGAAAAAGGCGAAAAGAAAACAAAACCGGCACATACTTTAAACGGAAGTGCTTTGGCTTTACCGCGAATTGTAGCTGCCTTGCTCGAAAATAATCAAACTGAAAACGGAATAAAAATTCCGGAAGTGTTACACAAATATACCGGTTTTACAGTAATAAATTAACAAACTAAGAGAAGATAATTTTTAGCATATTAAACCTTCAAATTATGAAAAAGCTTATTTTTTTATTGCTAATTATTCCCAACACTCTTTTTGCACAAATTAATTTTGACGATTATTTTTTGCCGAAAACATTGCGTTTTGACTATACACGAGCCGGAAATTCTGATACTTCGTATGTGTTTTTTGAGCAAATTAAGGAAGAGCCTTTTTGGGGTGGTTCAAAAGTAAATTTGGTTGATAAATTTAATTTTGGCGATTATCGACTGATGCTTTATGATTCAACAGGAACCAAATTGATTTATTCGCGCGGATATTCAACACTTTTTCGTGAATGGATTGATACTAAAGAAGCCAAACGTACATCACGCAGCTATTATGAAGCAGTAGTGATGCCTTTTCCAAAACATAAAGCAATACTGAGGCTGCAAAACAGAGACAAAAAAAATGTTTTCCATACGGTTTTTGAGTATGAAATAGACCCACAGAGCTATTTTATTGTTAAGGATAAATATGATAAATATCCGGTAGAGAAACTCCACGGAAAACAAAATCCCGAAAAGGCATTGGATATCGTAGTTTTGCCCGAAGGATATACAGAGGCAGAACTACCTAAATTCCGAAAAGATGTTAAACGATTTATCGGATACTTTTTTAAAGTAAAACCATTCAAGCAAAATAGGGATAAAGTTAATTTTTGGATTGTCAATGTACCATCGCAGGAAAGTGGTACTGATATTCCGGGTGAGGGAATCTGGAAAAATACAATTCTGAATACACATTTTTATACTTTTGACAGTGAGCGATACTTGACAACGCGTGATGTAAATACAATAAGAAACCTTGCTGCTTATGCCCCTTACGACCAGATTTATATTTTGGTAAACACCTCAAAATATGGTGGTGGAGGTATTTATAATTACTACAACCTCTGTATGGCTGACAATGAGTATGCCGAGCAGGTTTTTACACACGAGTTTGGTCATGCTTTTGCTGCTTTGGCAGATGAATATCAGTATGGTTATACAAATGCGGATGAATTGTACGATATGAGTGTGGAACCCTGGCAAGTAAACATTACCAATTTAGTAAATTTTGAAAGCAAATGGAAAAATATGGTAGAAAAAGGTATGCCAATTCCTACACCTGATACGGAAGAATATAGAAATAGAGTAGGTGCTTTTGAAGGAGCGGGATATGTGCATAAAAAGATTTATCGCCCCGTATATGATTGCAAAATGCGCTCCAATCAAACGGATGATTTTTGTCCGGTATGTTTAAAGACAGTAAATGAGATGTTGGATTTTTATACCAAATAGTGTATAGAAAAATATTATTGTGCTATGTTGGAAATTCATTGGATAGATGTTTTATCATCTTTTATGGTGTTATTTGCCGTGATTGATATTACCGGTTCAATACCTATTATTTTAGATTTAAAAAAGAAAGAAGGTTTTATTCAAGCAGAAAAGGCAACAATTACAGCCTTCACTATCATGATACTATTCCTTTTTCTTTGAGAGAAATTGTTGGGAATGTTTGGTGTGGATATTTCATCATTTGCCATTGCCGGTGCTCTAATTTTGTTTTTTCTTGCTTTGGAAATGATACTGGGGATTAGTTTGTTTAAAGAAGAAGAAGGGGCTAATTCGGCAATTGTTCCATTGGCTTTTCCATTGATTGCAGGAGCGGGTTCTATGACTACATTGCTCTCATTAAGAGCAGAATATGCAGTAATCGATATTTTAATAGCCATGATTTTAAATTTAGTTGTTGTTTACATTGTATTAAAACTTACCCATGTATTTGAACGGTTTTTAGGACAAGGCGGGATAATGATTTTGCGTAAAATGTTTGGAATTATTTTACTGGCAATCTCTATTAAGCTGTTTATGTCTAATCTGTCCGATGCTATTAAAGATTTGTTTCCTAATTTAAACTTATAATTTATGCCTAATATAACTATATATACTGATGGGGCAGCAAGGGGGAATCCCGGGCCGGGTGGTTACGGAGTGGTTTTAATGTCGGGCAAACACCGTAAAGAGCTTTCGGGTGGATTTAAGCTTACTACCAATAACCGTATGGAATTGTTGGCTGTTATTGTTGCTTTGGAAGCTTTAAAGCAGAAAGGGAGTAATGTTACCATATATTCCGATTCTAAATATGTGGTTGATGCTGTTGAAAAAGGTTGGGTATTTAATTGGGTAAAAAAGAGTTTTAAAGATAAAAAAAATGCAGATTTATGGCGCAGGTTTTTAAAAATTTATCCAAAGCATAAAGTAAAATTTGTTTGGGTTAAAGGTCATGCAAATATTCCTGAAAATGAGCGATGTGACCAATTAGCCGTTGCTGCATCTATGAAAAGCAACTTACCTGAAGATAAGGGATATTTACAATCGTTAAAAGAAGAAAAAGGGCTTTTTTAAAATGATTATACAAAAGAAATAGGCTTTTGCCTTAAAGTGTATTTATTAATTACCGGATTGGCACCTGACTTCGCACATAAACACTACTTGGGTATCACCAAAAGTCTTAAACTCTAACTTTTCTCTTTTTACGTAATAGGTATATTTAGCATATCAAGTAGCTTTTGAGTTTTGTTAGTAATCTCAGCTGTATTCCAGACACCGTTGGCTTTTACCTTCCTTACTTCTTTTAGGAATATGATAAAATCCATTGGCGAGAATTTTTTGGTCAGCTCGAACTTGACAAGGAGTTGGTAAATTCTGTAATACCAGTGCAGGGCAATATGATTAATGAACATCCATGTTTCCAAGGCTTGTTCATTTTGCATGTAGCTACTATCTGCTTCCAGGATATTCTTGAAAACATCTATCATGTTTTCTATCTGCATACGGCTTTTGTAGTTTACATATACCTTTTCGGGGTCTTTATCGGTATTGTGCAGCATAGCAATGGTGCCAAAATGGTATTGTTTCACATAAAAATCTTCCATGTTGTATCTGTCTGGCAAACTTTTTACCCTGTTCAAATAGTCATTGCTTTCTTCTGTCTTTAGCCGTTCGTCCAGATAAACATTCATTTTTAAGTTATCCACAGCATAGGAATAGTACCAAATAATCCTTCCCTGAAAATTAAAAAAGCCATCAAATGATTTTTTGTCAGAGCTTTCTATCTTTTGATAGTTTATCAATGAACTGTTCCTTTTTAATGGAATGATAAACTTTAGCTTTCCGTCCAGCAAACGTTCTACATTCTTCTGGGAATAAAAACCTTTATCTGCAATAACTGCAGCATCTTTAACGTTAAGCTCTTCAAGACATAGTTTAAATGCTTTGATGTCTTTTATGTTTCCCGGGAGCAGCCTGTAATATACAGGTAATTGCAAATCTACAGAAAAGGCAAACATTAAATTGGTAAGCGAATCATAAGTTCCTTTTTTGCTTTTGGAGTATTGTGTGATTCCCATTAGCTTCGACTTGCTCAACAAATCTGTACCGTCAAACAAGAGGTTGTCCTTGTCTGATTTGAACTCTTTGAAAAATGCAACTATCTGTTCTCGTCTGGCTCCAAATTCCCGTAAAAAGGGAGAAAGGTGTTTTGATGACAAATTGAGCCCTTTGTATATTTCAGACATAAAGCTGTGGTGGTAGTGGAACTCTATGTTTTTCATTGGGCTGTGATGTGCCAGACGCCCATAAGCCAATACAAGTATTTGCTTGTAGTGATCTGGGAAATGCTTTTTCAGCAAAGTTTCATATTCGCCCAAGTGACCGAAAATAAAAGACGTAATCCCATATTCTTTAACTGTTAATTTGGACAAGGAAAGGGATTGCCTGCGCAATTTGGCCTTTTCTGATTCAACGAAACCATCTTCTTTAGTTATCCTGCCCAGTAACTTTCCAGTTATCTTTTTAGGGCGTTTCTTTTCTGGATCCCACTTGCTGGTCACTTCATACAAGTAATACCTTCCACCAATCAACCTGAGCTCAGTCCCTTTCTTTTTGTGTTTGGTTGCCCATTCCGGATGTGTTGCCATAGTAGTGATTTTATGGTTAGTAATCAATTTTAAATATTACGTAGATACGTAATAGCAAAATAACACAAAAAAATTGACATAAACCAATAAATGCAAAGTTTTTAATAAAAAATATTACGTATTTTTGGAAAAGTTAGAGATTAAAAGAGAATTAGAGAAGAATGATTATGTAGAATATATAGGGTTTCAATTCCTAAATGGTACGATTAAAAGTTAATCGCTCGGGACCGGACTCGCCTAAACAGCGACAGTTTCAATTCCTAAATGGTACGATTAAAAGTAATGTTTGTTGTATATTTTTCCGCTTGCTTAATATGTTTCAATTCCTAAATGGTACGATTAAAAGACACGAAGATTATTTTCCGAAAGTTTTCAAAAAAGAGTTTCAATTCCTAAATGGTACGATTAAAAGAGCATCTTTTCGTGAAAGGTAGTCTTGCCGATTATCTGTTTCAATTCCTAAAT
>JALWNR010000211.1 GCA_027083715.1 Bacteroidales bacterium | reverse complement strand
ATTTAAGACTTACAACCTGTTGCCCTGGCGTGAAGATGTTTCACAGATGATAAATGATTTTGATCGCAAAAGAATTATTGATGCTGTTAAAGCACAAATGAAAGCAAAAGGCTATACCTATTCAGCGTCTAATGCTGATTTAAGTGTCAGTAATTATATAATCCTGGATGAAAAAGAACAAACAACAGCCTATTCTACTTATATGGGAGGATACGGATATTATGGTGGTTTCGGATATTATGGTTACGGTCCCGGTTTTGGGATGGGTACTACTCATACTACCTACAATACAGAAACTTACACGGTAGGTACACTAATTATTGATGTTTTTGATAACAGTACTAAAAAACTAATATGGCAAGGTATCGGAGTAGGAACTATTAACAAAAATCCCAAAAAGCGTGAACAAAATACGCCTAAAGTAATTGCCCAGATTATGGCATCGTTACCCGGGAAAATTAAAAATAAATAAAATACTGCCAGATAATAATGGCTTAAACCCAAACAGTCTTTGTTCTGTTTGGGTTTTTTAGTATCTTTAATCACTAAATATTCAAAAAATACGATTATGTTTATTCAAAAACTAACTTTATTTATTGGTATTATTGTTTTAAGCCAATTTACGGTACTTTCTCAATCCCCTAAAAATGATACAATTACTAATTATTTAAAAAAATCAGCTGTTAAGTTGATGAAGCCGCATATTAATATGACCTATTCCTATGTTGCAAACGAACTGATAAACAAAGCACCTGGTTTAACACTTGAAGTTCCTCAATTAAAAGATACGGTAAAATACTTAGATGAGCTGAAAGGCAATTATAATGATTGGGAAGTATTTGTTAAAATCGCTAAAATATACCGACGACACGGAAAAGAACAAAGTGCATATCCATATTTTGTTAATGCTTATAGCCTGATTGAATCAGAAATAAAGAAAGATAGTTTAAATGCCGGATATTATTCCGATATGGCACAACTCTACCTTGATGCAGGTAATCAGGAGTATGCACAGGCTTATCTGAATATGACCTACCAGTTAAACCCCGAAGATACGCTTGTATTAAAACTTTTGCCTATGTATTTAGCCACCTCTGGTGATATTGAAAATGCAGAAAAAATTAATAAGCGCTATTTACAAAAAGCTCCTCAGGAGATTGATCCCTATATGAACTTGCTTACAATTGAATTATTTAAAATATTGAATGATAGTGTTTTAATGAACAAGCTTGCTCATAAAAGTTCTAAGGATATTTTTGATTTTAGCAGGATTAAAAAGGCAGCTGATGAGCACAAGAAAGACAAGGCTTTTTTGGTATTATATCATGCAGGAAATTTATTTGCTATGTATATTAAATATGCAACAATAGTAGATATTCACAGAGAAAAAGTTAAGCTCAGTGAAGAAGATAATGCAGAATTAAAACGTTTGCAAAAGTTCTTTGCAAAAGCCGTTTCCAGTTCTTCGTATAAAAACAAACATATTTTATACAAATCGTTGGGCTTTATTTACATATTGCAAAACAAACCGGATGAAGCAGTAAAACAGTTTCGACAGATGATGAAGTTTTGGCCACAGGATGAGTTATCTAATGATTATGATTTAATTTTTGCCGTGGAATATTTTATTAAAAAAGACCGTATGGCAGCTTTAAAGTCGTTGGAAGAAAAAATTAAATTAAATGAAAAATTATTTCTCGATAATGTTGAAAATTACATCCGTCTGGCAAATGTGTATATGCAAATGAATCAGTATGATGAAGCTAAGAAAAATTATGAAAAAGCACTGACTATTGACAATAGGGCTGTTGATGCATATCTTGGACTATCTGTACCCGAAATGTTAAATATGAATTTTCAGGAGTCAAACAAATACTTGAATAAGGCATATGAAATTAATAAAAACTATTATTTGACTTATGCGTTATACGGTGTACTCACGTTTTTAGCAAACGATTATGAACAGGCAAAAAGCGCTTTAAAACAAGCATTGCAACTAAAACCTGATGACGAAACCGTTTTGGAAGTATATGGTTTATTAAAAAATTAATCTTTTAATTCCACAAAATCATCGCCGTTGCGTTCCCATTCCGTACCGATTTTTGATTTCAGGTATGGAATAATTGCCGAATCATAATTGGCAACCGTATTCACAGCAAAAATCATTACATTAGTAGTGTCATCCAGATATTCTTCTGTTTCTGTGCCTGAAAGAAAACGCCAGCCTGTATCATCTTTTTCATAGGGCTTTTCGCGATACATAAAACCTACTTTCATACCTTCAACCGTAATTTTATCCGACACATAGCAATATCCCTGCATTTTTACAAGCTCTTTAATATCTTCGGACTTTATCAGAAATTTTTTCTCTTCCATGTTTTACTGATGTATAGTATTGCAAAATTGATGAAATATCTTTAAAAATCAAACTAAATGCAAAATTATCAACAAAAGTTAGCTGCTATTTCAGTTTTTAAATTCAAATTTTTACTTTTGTCCGTTTGTTAATTGGATAATCAGTTATTGGTATATTTGTTAATTAGTGCAAAGCTGGTATTCCAAAAATTTAACCATTTATCAATTCAACCATATAACAATCCGCCGATAGGCGGACAAGTTTTAGCAATATAACCGTTTAATAATTTAACAATGAAAATATCATACAACTGGCTGAAAGAATACATTGATACTGATTTGGATTATAATGAAATGTCGGTAATACTTACCAATATTGGTTTGGAAGTGGAAGGCATTGAGCATTTTCAGTCCGTAAAAGGTGGGATGCAAGGTTTGGTAATCGGTAAAGTGCTGGAATGTAAAAAACATCCGGATGCCGACCGTTTAAGCATTACCAAAGTAGATATCGGAACAGGTGATGCCCTGCCTATTGTGTGTGGTGCACCTAATGTGGCAGCCGGACAGAAAGTAGTAGTTGCAACCGTTGGAACCATTCTTTACGACGGGGATAAAGAAGTGAAAATTAAAAAAGGGAAAATCAGAGGACAGGTGTCTGAAGGAATGATTTGTGCCGAAGATGAAATTGGTTTAGGAACAGACCATGAAGGAATTATGGTTTTGGATGAAAATGCACAAATTGGTCAGCCGGCTAAGGAGTATTTTGATATTGAAGAGGATATTATTTTTGAAATCGGCTTAACGCCAAATCGTATCGACGGAGCTTCACATATTGGTGTAGCACGTGATTTAGCTGCTTACCTGAGCCAAACAAAAAAAACCGAATATAAAAAACCGGCTTTGGATGATTTCAAAATCGACAATACGGATTATCCTGTGGATATTGTCATCGAAAACGAAAAAGCCTGTAAACGTTATGCCGGAATAACCGTTTCCGGAATTAAAGTAAAGGAATCACCCGATTGGTTAAAAAACAGATTGAAAGCAATTGGTTTAAGTCCGATAAATAATATTGTGGATATTACCAATTTTGTACTGCACGAAACAGGGCAGCCGCTTCATGCTTTTGATGTTGATATGATTAAAGGCAGACAGGTAATTGTTAAAACACTTAAAAAAGGAAGCAAGTTTGTTACTTTGGATGAGCAGGAACGTGAACTGGACGAAAACGACCTGATGATTTGTAATCCCGAAGAAGGAATGTGTATTGCCGGTGTATTTGGAGGTGCAAAATCAGGTGTTACGGAAAAAACCACTACGGTATTCATTGAAAGTGCTTATTTTGACCCTGTTTATGTGCGTAAAACATCAAAGCGTCATGTCTTGCAAACCGATGCCTCTTTTCGTTTTGAGCGCGGCATTGACCCCAATAATGTGATTTATGCTTTAAAACGTGCTGCTTTGCTGATGAAAGAATTAGGCGAAGGACAAATTTCTTCTGAGATTATAGATGTTTATCCCAATCCGGTACCCGATCATCGCGTAAGCGTAAAATACAAAAATATTGATCGCCTGATAGGTCAGAAAATTGAACACGATAAGATTAAAAATATTCTTCAATCGCTTGAAATTAAAATTGTAGAAGAAACAGACGAAGGACTTGTTTTAGATGTGCCGCCATACCGCGTAGATGTAACGCGCGAAGCGGATGTAATTGAAGAAATTTTGCGTATATACGGCTATAACAATATTGCTATCAGCGATGAGGTGAAATCAACCATTTCGTATGCTCCAAAGCCGGATGTAAATAAGTGGAAAAATATTATTTCCGACTTTTTGAGCAGTAAAGGTTTCCACGAAGCAATGTCAAATTCGTTAACTAAATCTGCTTATTTTGAAAATATTGCAGGCTTTAAAGCCGAAAATACCGTAAAAATACTGAATCCTTTAAGTTCTGATTTGGATGCATTGCGCCAAACACTGCTTTTTGGAGGCTTGGAAGCAGTAATTTACAACGAAAATCGTAAAAATAAAGATTTAAAATTTTATGAGTTTGGAAATTGCTATGCAATTTATCCTGAAAAAGCCGGAGTGCATGTTTTGGATAAATACAAAGAAGAAAATCATTTGGCAGTTTTCCTTACCGGAAACCGTAACCATGTAAATTGGAACAAGCCGGTAGTTAAAACCGACTTTTACGATTTAAAATCATATACTGAGAGTGTGTTGAAGCGCCTGGGCTATAATATTGATAAGTTGAATGTTGAAGAAATTTCAGGCGATGTTTTTGATTATGGACTTACTTACTCCCTGAACGGGAAAACATTGGTAAGTTTTGGTCTGGTTTCAAAAAAGTTGCGCAAAATGTTTGACATCAGTATTGAGGTATTTTATGCCGATTTTTATTGGGATATTCTGATGAAAAAATTGCCCGGAAGAAAACAATTTACTCCAATTGCCAAATTTCCCGAAGTAAGCCGCGATTTGGCTTTATTGGTAGATAAATCGGTAAAATTTAATCAGATTAAAGATTTAGCCTTTAAAACCGAACGTAAATTATTGAAAAAAGTATCTATTTTTGATATTTACGAAGGAGAAAAACTGGGAGAGAATAAAAAATCCTATGCGGTAAACTTTATTTTACAAGACGAGTTTAAGACACTGAAAGACAAACAGATTGATAAAATTATGAATAACTTTATCCGTGTGTTTGAAAAAGAATTAGGTGCAAAACTCAGATAATTGAAAATTGGATAATTGGTTATCGGCAGTTATAACCAATTATCCAATAACTAATTTTTATCTGATTCTATCCAGTGAACGTACCAGCTTTTCATCTTTACGAATACCCCGAAAAGCAAGATAAGTTAAAATTGCTGCAATTAGCGGAAAAATAGCCGATATTCCCGGATTTATTACCGTGTCCATACCTTTAAAAGCTGCATAGATGTAATAATACGCTAAAGCATATGAGCCTAAAAGCAGTAAGATGTTTAATACACTTAAACGCATTTGCAATGTACGTTTTTTAAATAAAAAAATGCTTATAAAACTTACAAACATAACCAGTCCGTACAAAACAGCCAAAGGTAATGCCTCAATAATGAGTTCGGTTTTATCTGCCGTAATTTCATAAATACCACGATATTTAAAGGTATAAATCACCCCTTGTATTAAAATTTCAGCCAATGGGAACATAAATATCAGGAAAATTACCACAGTTGCTAAAAATAAATAAACGGTTTGTATTCTCTGTATCATAATTTTTTGTTTAAAATTTGTTGCAAAATTAATAGAAAATATGTTTTTGTTATTTAATCTTCTAAATTTTTAAATAAAAAAAGCCCTGTAAGTTTCCTTACAAGGCTTTTAGCGGTCTGGACGAGACTCGAACT
>JALWNR010000210.1 GCA_027083715.1 Bacteroidales bacterium | reverse complement strand
GCAACAGGACGTAAATTAGAACGTGTGGAAGCCGACCCTGATGCAAGATACGATCAGGTATTTGATATTGATTTATCCGGCTTTGTACCAATGGTTTCGCTACCCGGAAAGCCGCATGATGCAGTAAGTATTATCGAAGCTAAAAAAACAAAAATTGATTCTGCTTTTATCGGCTCTTGTACCAACGGACGCATGGAGGATATGCGCGAGGTTGCAGAAGTTTTAAAGGGTAAAACCGTAGCCCCCGGAGTGGTTTTGAAAATTGTACCTACCACTAATGCAATTTGGGATCAGTGTTTGGAAGAAGGTTTAATTAAAATTTTCCGCGAAGCCGGAGCCTTAGTTTCCAATGCCGGTTGTGCAGGCTGTGCAGCAGGGCAGGTTGGACAAAACGGTGAAGGAGAAATTACCATCAGTACCGGAAACCGTAACTTCCCCGGAAAGCAGGGAAAAGGACTGGTTTATCTGGCATCGCCGGCAACAGTAGCAGCTTCTGCTTTAGCAGGATATATCACTACTTTTGACGACATACCTGATGAACCGGCTGTTTTTGAAGCGCATTATGAGGAAAACGCTACGCACGAAGAACGCAACAAGCAGCAAAAAGAACATGCCGTAAAGCCCGAAGTACTGAAAGGAAGAGTTTGGTACATACCTGAGGATAATATTGATACGGATATGATTTTTCACAACCGTTATCTGGCAATTACTGATATTAATGAAATGGGACAATACACTTTTGATAATCTGGAAGGTTATGAGGATTTCTCAAAAAAAGCACAGCCCGGAGATATTGTAATTGTTCATAAAAATTTTGGTAGCGGGAGTTCGCGCCAACAAGCGGTAGATTGCTTTAAAGCACTTGGTGTTCAAGCTATTGTAGCAAAATCTTTTGGTGCCATTTACGAACGTAATGCCATTAATGCAGCTTTCCCGATTATTACGGCAAAAGATGTGGAAAATTTGCAATTAGAAGACGGGAATGAAGTGGAACTGGATTTGAAAAACGGAAAAATCAAAAACCTGACAAAAAATATTGAAATTGATGCGGAACCGTTCTCTGAAGTTCAATTGGAAATTTATCAAAACGGAGGACTTTTTTAATTGGTAAATTAGCATATTGGTGAATTGTTAAACTATTAAACCAATAAACTAAATAAATAACCCAACAACGATAATCATGAAAGAACTCGAATTACTTAAAGGGCAAATCAAAAAAATAGATGATAAAGAATTTGATTTGGAAGCATGGAAAATACTGACTATAAATATTTTAGAACGTATTTTTGGTAAGCAATCGTCTAAAATTGAACAAATTAAAGAGCTGAAATATGATTACAGCAGTTGGGCAATGCGCGAAACTTCGGGTACTCATGATTCTGTCGAAAAAAGAGCTAAAGTAATTCTGGAATCGGCAATTCTGGAAATCGAACAATTTGGTTTGCCTGATAAAAACGAGCAACCCACCGATATCATTGCAGAGGTATTGAAAGATGAGCTAAAAGGTTCTGATTACAAAAGAATTACCGCAATACTTTCGGAAGAAAAAGGCGAAGATGAAAAATCAAAGCTCTTATTTGACTTATTAAACGATATTGATACCGAAACAAAAAATCAGATTATTTTTCGCTTGATGAGGCAAATTTAGTGCTCATCCGGAAATTATCTGACTAATTTTGAAAAAATCAAACCATTATGAAACGTACATTTGTAGAAAAAATATTTAATGCAGAAAAAGGCAGCACCGTATTTCGCAAGCCGGATATTGTTTTAACGCACGACAATACGGCAAGTATCCGTAAAACTTTTGAAAAAATGGGGGGTGAAAAAGTTGCCAACCCGGATCAGTTATTGATTGTGCTCGACCATAATGCACCGCCCACATCGGCAAAATTGGCTTCGCAATACGAAGAAATTCGTAATATCGTGCGTAGCGAAGGTGTTAAAAAGTTTTATGATGCCGGAAAAGGTATTTGTCATCAAATCATGTCTTATCATGCAGAGCCGGGCATGGTCATTGTTGGTTCAGACAGTCATACCTGTACGGCTGGAGCTTTTAATGCCATGGCTGCAGGAATTGACCGCACGGAAGCGGCAGGCATCTGGAAACGCGGCGAAACATGGTTTCGTGTGCCGGAATCGATAAAAATTACCCTGCACGGAAAATTGCAAAAAGGCGTTTATGCAAAAGATTTATCCTTGTGGATTATCGGAATGATTGGTTCGGCAGGTGCCAATTACATGTCGATTGAATATCATGGCGAAGGAGTAAAATCTCTGGGTATTTCCGAACGGATGACCATTGCCAATCTGGCTTCGGAAATGGGAGCAAAAAATGCCGTTTTCCCGCCGGACGAAGTATTGGCTGCTTTTTACGGTAAAGATAGCGTAGAAGGTGTTTGGGCAGATGAGGGCGCAGAGTATGTACGGGAAATTGAAATCAATCTGGACGATGTATTTCCGGTAGTGGCAGCACCACATCATGTAGATAATGTTAAGGCATTAGCAGAGGTGCGCGGCACAAAAATTCATCAAGGATTTATCGGTACTTGTACCAACGGGCGTATTGAAGACTTGCGCGAAGCGGCTGCTATTTTAAAAGGCAACAAAGTAAAAGAAGGATTTCAATTATTGGTAACTCCTGCTTCGCAGAAAATTTATTTACAGGCTATTTCAGAGGGGATTGTACAAACCATGATTGATGCGGGTGCCAATATACTTTCATCGTCCTGCGGTCCGTGTTTGGGTACCGGACAGGGCATTCCTGCTGATGGTTATAATGTAATTTCCACCTCAAACCGTAACTTTTTGGGCAGAATGGGCAATAAAAATGCCAGTATTTACCTTGCATCGCCCGCTAATGTTGCTTATGCAGCTATAAAGGGTGAAATTGCCGATTCCCGAGGCATTGAAACCGATGATAAGTTTAAAAGCTCCATTGAACAAGGAAGTACCCTTACAATTGACGAAAATGATAATCGCCGTTTGGGTAATGTATGGAACTATAAAGATGTGCATAATCTGAACACTGACCAAATGTTTGCAGGAAACCTGACCTATAATGTATTAAGCTCAGATGCCGAAGCCATTATGCCGCATCTTTTTGTCGGTTTTGACCCGAATTTCTCCAAAAATGTGCAATCAGGAGATATTATCGTAGCCGGAGATAATTTTGGTTGTGGCAGTTCACGCGAGCATCCATCGGTAGGTTTGGCTCATGCGGGCGTAAAAGCTGTAATTGTGCGTTCGGTAAACCGGATTTTTTACCGTTCGGCAGTAAATCAAGGTTTGTTGCTTTTAGTATTACCAGAAGTAGTGGATGCCTACACCCCAGGTGATAAGGTAGATGTAGATTTACAAAAAGGAATTGTTTCCTTAAACGGGAAAGAGTATAAATTTCCGCCATTACCGGAAAAATTAATGCAAATTATTGAAAAGAAAGGTTTGGTAAACTGGATAAAGGCATTATAATAAATGGCTATGGTTTAAAATAGCATATACAATAAAACTGGACAAAATAGTTTTTAACCGATTTATAAAACCTATAAAACACTGTTTTTAACTATGTTAAAAAATATAGGAACACTGATTAAACGAATTTTCACAGATTTTTAATTTCATATCTGTGAAAACCTGTGTTTATCAGTTCAATCCGTGTTTCGAGTCTTTGTTAGGCTTGCCGAACAATAGTGAAATATCAGTTTTTTGTAATCCGTAAAATTTATATGGATATGCAAAAAAACTTTTATTCTAAACCATAGCCTAATAAATTATCAAATAAAATTACGCAATAAAAATATTAGTTTCGTGTTTATTTTATATAAAACAATTAAAAAAATTACCAATGAAAAATTTAAAGAAAATATTTAGCGGGTTATTTATTGCCCTGATATTAATTTCAGTAAACAGTTGTGATGATACAGAGGTTGCACAATTACTTCCTTCAATGAAAGCCACTGTTGACGGTGAAGCATGGACTTCTTTATTTCGTTTATCAACTGTAACAGACAGTACAATAGTAATTACCGGAACACCAACTGCCAGCGAAACAGCTGATAAAACAATCATACTGACTGCTTTTGGAGTAACAGAAGGCACCTATTCATTAAGTGCAGGAACTTTAACAGCCGACTGTGCAGTTGCTTATAAAAAAACAGCAGATGCAACAGACGGCGGAGATAATTATTTTGTTGCCTACGAAGCAACAGTTGTTATCAGCAAATTAGATACCGAGAATAAAAAGCTGTCAGGTACTTTTAACGCTAAATTGCGTTCAACAGGTAATCTTGCCGAGGAGGTAATTATTACAAACGGTACATTTGATAATTTAAATTACCAGTAAATAATTTGATTTCAGATTGAGCTAAGCAAAAGAAAATAATAAATGCAAATTAAAAAAGTTGCACTCGTCAGGTAAAACACCTGACGAGTGCAAAAACATTCAAGCCTTAATTTGCACAACAATTAAAAAAAAATAAAAAAATATATTGCTTTTTATAAAAAATTATTACTTTTGCCACCCGAAAAACGAATGGTTCCATAGCTCAACTGGATAGAGCAACAGCCTTCTAAGCTGTAGGTTGAAGGTTCGAGTCCTTCTGGAATCACCCTAATAACGGCAATTTGACCACTAAATAGTGGTTAAATTGCCTTTTTTCTTGCCATTTAGCGTATCGCTTAAAAAATTTGGGAACAAAAAATATGAATTTGGGCACTAAATTGTTGCCAAATTGTAATACATTTTTGATACATTTGATAAATATTTATAAATGTATCAAAAAACTGCAAATTATACTGTTATTTTTAATCGTAGAAATAAATTAGTGGGTATTGATATAGTAGTTTTTTAAACCGGAAACGAAAATATTTTGCCACAGGTATAATAAGTTAAGATATTTACCAATTCAATTAGTATTAATAAGCGTTGTTTAACGCTTAGGTAATATTTGGTTATAGATATTGACAAGTTGTAGGGTATTTAAGAAAACGGATAAACCACAAAAATATGAATAGTAAAATAAGAATTTTTGGAATAATTATATTATTTGCATTAATAAACATTGCTTACGGACAAACGGATAAAGAAAAAGCTTTATTAAAAGGGCAAGAAGCAATTAAACTAATGGACAATGGGAAAATTAAAGAGAGTATAAAACTATTAAAAGAAGCGGAAAAACTTGACCCTGACCGATTTGATTATCCTTATGAAATGGCATACGCACACTATATCGACCAAGATTATAAAGGAGCAATCAAGATATTAGAAAAAAATAAAAATCATAAGAATGTTACAGAAAGATTATTTCAATTACTTGGTAACAGTTACGATGTTATTGGAAAAACAGAGAAAGCATTTGAAGCGTATGATGAAGGACTTGAAAAATTTCCAAATTCAGGAATAATACATTTAGAAAAAGGAAATGTTTATTGGAACAAAGAAAAGTATAATGAAGCTCTTCCTTTTTATGAAAAAGGAATTGAACTTGACCCTGCATTTCCTTCAAATTATTACAGAGCGTCTTTGCTTTATTGTAGTTCATCAGAAAGTATTTGGGGGCTGATTTATGGAGAAATTTTTATGAATTTAGAACGAAACAGTAAAAGAACATCAGAAATCAGCAAATTATTATACGATACATACAAAAGTAAAATTGAAATCAACGGTGATTCTGCTAAAATTGATTTTTGTAATGTTGTGATAGATGCAAATGATATTGTTGATAAAAATAATATAAAGCTTCCATTTTGTATGGTTTTTGGACAAGAATTTATAATGTCTTTGATTAATATTAAAT